>JANNPM010000507.1:0-4417 GCA_031400145.1 Chryseolinea sp.
GGGCGTTCTTGAAAACCCAAAAGTAGACGTGATCTTCGGTATGCACATTCAGTCGATCTCTAAATTAGGAACCATATCGTATCGTCCCGCAGGGATGATGGCAGCATCTGATTGGTTCTCCATTAAAGTTAAGGGCAGGCAATCTCACGGCGCTGCGCCCTGGATGGGTATTGACCCAATCGTCGTAGCTGCGCAGATCATCAATGGTCTCCAGACGATTGTAAGCCGGCAGACAGAATTGACGAAGGAAGCGGCAGTGATCACGATCGGCAGGTTGCAGGCCGGCGTCAGGGAAAATATCATTCCCGAAGAAGCATTTATGGCAGGGACTATACGTACGCTCGACAAAGACATGCAGGCACTAATTCATGAAAAAATAAAGCTTACCGCAACAAAAATAGCGGAGAGTGCCGGCGCAACTGCGGAGGTTATAATTGAAAGTAAGACACCGGTTACTTTTAACGATGTCGGGTTGACCGAAAAGATGCTGGGCAGCTTACAGAAAGCCGCGGGTACGGACAACGTTATCCGCATAAATGCCGTAACCGGGGCTGAAGATTTTGCTTTCTTCCAGCAAAAGGTTCCGGGTTTTTTCTTCTTTGTGGGTGCTATGCCGGTTGATCAGGACCCCTCGAAAGTTCCTGCCCATCATACCCCCGACTTCATGATCGACGAAAGAAGTATGCTTACCGGATTAAGGGCCATGCTGAATGTTACGATGGATTATATGAACAGTCCGGGAATCGCCAGGAAATAAATATTTTGGGAATCGCATCATTCGTGCGTACTCATTCTATGCCTCGCATGGAGGGGATACGCTATCAGATATAAGTCAACGATGGTGGACTTCATCCGCGTCTCTTCCGCTTCGACTTCCTCTTTCCCGATTCCTCAGTCTGCTTTACTACTACTGGCCTTTGCTCTAAAACCTTGATCTGTTCCTGGCAGGTTTGCATCTGTTTGTTTGCCTTATCCAGGGAAATGGCAGATCGCTCCAGCGCCTCTTCATATCGTGCGATTTGATCGTTGGTCGCTAATTTCTGTTTCAGCTTCATTATTCGCTTAAAACTTTGGTTGACGCGTTCCTCGCTTATTTCACCATTATCAATCATTTTTTTGACAATTCCATGAACGATATCCACGATCCGTGCTTCGCGGTCTTGCAAATTGTTGGAAAATGTCATGATATCAACGCCGCCTTTTATGGCCAGCTTGACCGCCTCTTCGAGACCGTAGTGTTTTGTAATGGCCTGCATTTGCATATCATCAGTAAACACCACCCCGTCAAAGTGTAATTGGGTGCGAAGTATTCCTGTGAGAATGTCCGAAGAAAGTGTTCCAGGGTTTCCTGCTTTATCAAGTTTACGGTTAACAATGTGAGATGTCATCACTGCATCAGCGTATCCGGAATCGATGAGAACTTTGTAAGGCTTAAGCTCTCGCTCCTCCCATGTGTTCGTTACGTCTGCAATGCCAAGGTGCGTATCGGCCTCGGAACTGCCGTGCCCGGGAAAATGCTTGAGGGCGGTCATTACACCGTACTTGTGATGGGCCTTGATAAATTCCTTTGCCTGCAGCGCGACGCTGTCTTCATTAGCTGAAAATGCTCTTCCAAATTTAGCGATGATCGGGTTATCGGGATTGGACGCAAGATCTACCACTGGCCCGAAGTTTATATTTATACCCAGTCCCGCCAAGGTTGATGCCGTGGATTCACCGTAAAATCGTACCGAATCCAGGTTGGCAGATTTACCCATCGCTGCTGCCGTGATCGACTTTGGGAATCCATATTTGTCCTTTAACCTGTTTACCCTGCCACCCTCCTGATCAATTCCAATAAAAAGGGGAATAGATGCGGCGTGCTGATATGTCCAGGTGATCTTTTTGAGCGCAACGAAGGAATTCTGAAGCGGAACATTCTTTTCAAAAATGATGAGGGATCCGACATTGCCTCTTCGTACCTCTTCGAGTACATAGTCATCTACAGCCGGACCGGGAAAGCCGATGAGGATCATCTGGCCGATCTTAAGGTCGAGGCTGTCCATAGGCTGACCTTTAATTTCCTGCATGCCCGCCATGAGGAACAATCCTATCAGGGTCCTGGTAACAAAAATGATTTGTTTAATACTTTTCATAGATCCGCCGTAAGATGGTTTGCATATTTTGCCTCACCTCTGATGAAGGCACGGCAAAATTACTGTTCATAAAGGAGAAAATCAGCGTTTTCCCCATTCGTGTGACAAGGTATCCGCTAAGGCAGTGATTATTGCGGAGGGAGCCTGTTTTTCCGAAGATGTATGGCGGCTCCGCTTTATATGAGTTTAATATCGTGCCTGCTTTTCCTCCAATCGCCAATAGTGGGAAAAGGCGTTCGCGCGGGATCATACTGTACAATTTATCCCATAGCTGCACGATGCTTCGCGGCGTAAACAGATTGTATCGGGACAGCCCGGATCCGTCTACCCACAGCGGATCGTCCACAAGATCCTTCAGTTGGTTTTGAATCATATAGGCAATTGCAATTTCGGGCTTTAGTGTATCGCTGATAATTCCTGCGCACACCAGCAGCAGTTGTTCTGCAATGAAATTGTCGCTTTCCTGCATCATCACCTTATAAATGCTATCAGATGGTGCCGCATACAGAATTCCTGCGTGCTTCGGCAAATCCATTTCAACGAGGTTTACTTTTCTTTTCAATGTATCCGAGAGCAGTTGCGCAATGACATCGTTATCGATCCTGACAGGTATCTTCGTTTCGAAGCTTTGAACAACCGGCGTTTGAACGGTGATCGTATTATTGTAAGCCTCGCGCAGAACGCGGTGGCTACCCGAAATTCCAGAATAGGTAATAAACTTGTTGAAGTACGCAGGCATGGCGTTAACTTCACTTGGACTTACCTCCAGTTGCACCAGATTTCCATAGACCGGTAACGAACTTCGCTCTGCTGAATAATGATCGTTATAATCATCCCAGGCCCAGCCATTTCCAAAATGAGTAGTCTGATAGTTTCCGGATGCGAAGTATAGCGATTTCTGCGCGTCACCAAGGAAGGAGATCACACGGCTGGAACTAAATACCTCCTCGTATAAAAGCGACGGATCACCCGTACCCCAAAAGATCAGTGAGTCGCCCAGTTCCAGATATCTTAACGCCGGAATTGAATCGCCAATGACGCTTAAAGCAGTGTAGAAAGTAAATATCTTTGTGTTTGACGCGGGGGTAAAATAGCTGGCGCTGTTGTATTCATAGATGGACTTATGTTCCTGAGGATCATAAAGCATGAAGCCGGTATGGTCGTGAAACCTGGCTTCGGTAGCCCGGAAAGTGCGGTTTAACGAATGCTTCGAAACAGGCGAGCACGAATTTATCAGCAACCATATCGCTGGAACCATGCTGGTAAGGTATCTGCAGTTCGTCATTGCAGATATCGCTCTCTTAAAATTCTACAATGGTGAGATTCATGGCCGGAAATAATGAAGCCGAGGTTCAATACAGACAGTATTGTATTGCTTGCCTCTCCCTCTCGCAATAGCATCTCAGGCGAAAAACTTTTGTAAAGGTCTAGTGTGGTTTCGCGTAGCCTCCTCATCTCCAATGCGATGTGATCCACGGTACGGCTATGCGCGTTGGCCTGAGGACTGTAACTATTCTCATCAAAGCCTGGAAGGGATGTTTTATCGTTTCTGGAAAATCTCAATGCGCGATATGCGAAAATTCGCTCCGCATCCATCATGTGACAAAGCAGTTCTTTTACGCTCCATTTACCGTGCGCATATCGAAAACTTCCCTTTTCTTCCGCGATGGTGCCAATAAGTTCGAGAGCCAGAACATTCGACCGCTCCAGGATATCCATCATATCTTCATCCTTCACATACTCAACATAAGTCATATAAAAGGGAGGGACTTTAGGCAGATCGGGGTGCATCATATTTCAAAAGTACTCAGAATAAAGATATTCTGTGGAATAAGGTTGGAGCCACGAGCTGAAAGCCCGTTCGTGAAAACTTAAAATTTATCTGCAATCCAAGGCAGACCGGCAAAATATTCGCAAGATAAGACACGCACCAACTCATAAGTGACAAGAACACCATAATTCATAACCAGCCAACGAACTAACTGATCCTGCTCCAGTTCACCACAGACTTCTTCATGGATTCTACCTGCGCCTTGATAACCATATTCGATGGTTTTTCAAGGTTGGGGTCGTCGTGCAGCAGCGAGGCAGCTGTTTCGCGCGCCCGTTTAAGTATTTCTCCGTCCTTGCCGAGATCAGCAATGAGCAGGTCCAGCCCTCCGCTTTGTTGTGTTCCCATTAAATCACCCGGACCCCTCATAGAAAGATCTGTTTCTGCAATTTCGAATCCATTTGTACTCTTTACCATGGTGCTGATGCGAAGTTTTGAGTCCGCCCCTAGC
>JANNPM010000389.1:0-3376 GCA_031400145.1 Chryseolinea sp.
GAGATGAAAAGCGGTGTATTGCCTACCGACGTACGCAAGACATTGGTGGTGGCTGATCGCCAAGAGGCTATCAAAACCGCCTGCATGATGGCAAGGGACAAGGATATAATTCTTGTGGCTGGTAAAGGCCATGAGACTTACCAGGAGATTAAAGGAGTCAAGCACCCGTTCGATGACCGTGAAGTGGTGGAAAGAATGTTAAAACTTTTTGAGAATTGAGCAAGTAATCATGCTGTACTACTTATTCGATTATCTGGACAAAAAATTCAACGTCATCGGCGCAGGCGTATTTCAATACATTTCTTTTCGCGCTGGCATGGCAGCCTTCCTGTCTCTGCTTATCACTATTACGTTTGGAAAGAATCTGATCAACGCGCTGCGTAAGAGACAGGTGGGTGAAGATATTCGCGACCTTGGTCTTAAGGGTCAGATGCAAAAGAAAGGAACTCCTACCATGGGCGGGATAATCATTATCGCAGCCATCCTGGTGCCGACCCTTTTGTTTGCCAAGCTGGATAACATCTACGTGATTTTGCTAATCGTCGCAACGGCATGGCTGGGCCTTATCGGTTTTCTGGACGATTACATCAAAGTGTTTAAGAAGAACAAGGAAGGCCTGGCAGGCAGATTCAAGATAGCGGGACAAATTGGCCTTGGGCTGATTGTGGGGCTCACCCTCTATTTTAACACGAGTGTCGTTGTGAGACAGGTGACCATTACGCCGCTGGATGACGTGCTTGTGCAGACCTCTCCAGACAGTCCCCTGGGGTACCGGGATGTCAAATCGACAAAGACTACGGTACCTTTCGTGAAGAATAACGAGTGGGATTACAATAATTTTCTACCGTTCGTTGCTTCGGAGTATACCTGGATAGTCTATGTATTCTTTGTGATTCTTGTGATCACAGCAGTCTCCAATGGAGCAAATATCACTGATGGCATAGACGGCCTTGCAGCAGGAACCTCAGGCATTATAGGATTGACACTCGCAATACTGGCATACTTATCCGGCCGTATTGATTTCAGTAGCTACCTCAACATAATGTACATACCTAACCTCGGAGAGTTGGTTATCTATTGTACGGCGTTCGTAGGCGCCTGCCTCGGCTTCTTGTGGTATAATGCATATCCTGCGCAGGTATTTATGGGCGATACGGGTAGCCTGACGTTAGGAGGAATTATCGCGGTAGTTGCGTTTGCCGTCAGGAAAGAACTTTTGATCCCGATTCTCTGTGGCATATTCCTGATTGAGAATATGTCTGTGATCTTGCAGGTCTCCTACTTTAAATATACAAAGAGAAAATACGGCGAAGGTCGAAGGATATTTTTGATGTCCCCACTTCACCACCATTACCAGAAGCTGGGAATACATGAAGCCAAGATCGTTTCGAGATTTTGGGTCGTTGGGATCTTGTTGGCAATCATAACACTGGCAACTTTGAAATTAAGATGAGCAAGCGCGTTGTCATATTGGGTGCAGGAGAAAGCGGGACAGGGGCAGCATTGCTCGCGAAAGTCAAGGGGTTTGACGTCTTTGTTTCGGAAGTTGCTCCAATTAAAGAGAAGCACCGGACGGAGCTCATACGCGAACGCATTGCCTTTGAAGAAGGACAGCATACCGATGAGTTGATCCTGGATGCTTCGTTGATTATCAAAAGTCCTGGCATTCCCGATAAATCAGACATTGTTGTAAAGGCAAAGGCCGCGGGCATTCCAATACTTGATGAGATTGAATTCGCAACGCGGTATACTTCAGGCAAGATTATCGCCATCACGGGCACCAATGGGAAAACCACTACAACCTTGCTGACCTATCACCTGATGAAAAATGCCGGATTCAATGTGGCCCTTGCAGGTAACGTCGGATTCAGCATGGGCCGGCAGTTGGCCGAGCAGGAATTTGACTGGTACGTAATTGAAGTAAGCAGTTTTCAACTCGACGGGTTCATAAAATTCAAGCCCGAGATAGCGATACTATTAAATATTACGCCGGATCATCTAGACCGGTATGAATACAAAATGGAGAACTATGTGAATTCAAAGTTCACGCTTGTTCGTAACATGCGGGAAAGGGATCATTTTATTTACTACAATGACGATCCGATCATCGCAACAGAGATTTCCTCCCGTAACCTTAAGCTGCAAGCTGTACCAGTAACACTAAAGCAAGGAACATCAGCGTCCTGCTATTACGATGGCAAAGTGATGAACTTTAATCTGAAGCAATCCTTTCAGATTGCCCAGTCGGAAACAACGCTGAAAGGACCGCATAATCTGATCAACACCATGGCGGCCGTTTCCGCAGTATATCTGGCGGGAGCGCCCCTAGATGCCATACGCGCTGGTCTAAAAACGTTTAAGAATGCACCGCACCGTCTAGAACCGGTGGCCACAATTAAGGGCGTAGACTTTGTCAATGATTCAAAAGCGACCAATGTCGATTCCGTGATCTATGCCCTTGGAAGCTTTGACCGGCCACTAGTATGGATTGCGGGCGGTGTTGATAAAGGGAATGATTATTCAATTATACTCAACCAGGTAAGGGAAAGGGTACGAGTGCTTATTTGTCTTGGCAAGGACAATGGAAAGCTGAAGCATTACTTCAAAGATGTTGTCCCACAGATATTCGAAACGCAGGATGTTCATGAGCTCGTGCGCAAGGCGCTGGAAGTTGCCGCCACCGGGGACGTTGTATTGCTATCACCTGCCTGCGCAAGCTTTGACCTGTTTAAGAATTACGAAGACAGGGGTAACCAGTTCAGAAGGGCTGTACTGGAATTAAGGGACGAAACCGAAGAATTAAATGCTTCACTCTGATCTGACACTGAAATCGTTCGGCAATTTGACCAGACTTAAAACCTGGGCGGATAAGAATCTGCAGGGAGACCGCGTCATATGGGCAGTCGTATTCGCTTTGTCCATGATCAGCATACTTGTGGTTTACAGCTCCATTGGAACGTTAGCTTACAAGCGCACACAAAGTCCGGAGAGTTTCCTCATCAAGCACACTATTACGGTATTCGTAGGACTTGCGGCGATGTGGTTCGCGCATAAAATTGATTACAGATACTATTCAAAAATTTCCAAAGTAGCGTTATGGGTAAGCATCCCGCTGCTCATTTATACATTCACAAATGGCGTTACGCTGAATGAGGCTGCCCGCTGGATCCAGGTTCCGCTCATTGGTTCTTTCCAGCCTTCCGATTTCGCCAGCCTTGCTTTGATCGTCAATCTGGCGAGTATGCTCTCCAAGCGACAACAAAATATTGATGACATTAAAGAGTCGCTGATCCCTATATTATTTTGGTGTGGTATGATCTGCGGATTGATTGCACTCACCAACCTCTCCACAGCCGTGGCGCGCTGGAGCGTGGCG
>JANNPM010000019.1:0-10289 GCA_031400145.1 Chryseolinea sp.
ATAAACCATTCTGCCCTTTGCGCCCTTTGCGTGAAATCCTTTGCGCGCTCTGCGTGAAAAGCATTCCACGCAAAGACAGGTAAAGGTTGCTTGCTCACTAACTAATCCCTATCATTACACTGTGTTTTGGTTTCCATACCCTTTCAAGATTATGGAATTAAAAGGGAACCCCGTGTAATACGGGGGCTGTACCCGCAACTGTAAGGATCATTAATGCTTGCCTTAATTCAACTACCACTGTATCGCTCGGGCGAAATGGGAAGGTAAAGGCAAGTGATCCAAGCCAGGAGACCTGCCTCTACACATTGTTCAATTCAGTGCTTCGGGTAAAAAGCAACGAATGTGACCTTACTAAAATTGATCTGTGACGTTGCTTTATCAAGCCTGTCAGATCAATTTGATGTATCATCCCATTCCAGCCTTTTACTCTTTTTTCAAACCTTAAAGTTTTTCTACTATGAAAAAAGAGAGAAAAGTCTGGGCAATAACTCTAATTGCCTTTTGGTGGCTGGCGCCAAATCAAACGAACGCCCGGCAAATTCAAGACACGGTACGAACACTTAAAGAAGTGGTAATAACCGCTACCAAGTTTTCAAAAAGTCAACTGGAGACAGCCAAAGTGCTTACCGTAATTGATGAAGCACAAATTCAACGCAGCAGCGGCAAAGACCTTTCCCAGTTGCTCAATGAACAGGTGGGACTTGTCATCAACGGTGCCAACAGCAGCCCGGGCAAAGACAAATCAGTTTTCCTACGGGGAGCGGGCGGGCAATACACGTTGATATTACTGGATGGCATTCCGGTTAGTGATCCTTCGGGGGTAGGTGGTGCATTTGATTTGCGTTTGTTGCCTCTCATTCAAGTTGAGCGCATCGAAATCCTGAAAGGCAGCCAGTCTACTTTATATGGCAGCGATGCTATCGCCGGAGTAATCAACATCATCACGAAAAAGAAAAGCGATAAGCGCATCGGAGGATTCGGTACACTAAGTTTCGGAAGTTACAATACGATTAACGGAAATGCCGGTGTGTCGGGAAGTTCGGAAATTATTGATTACAATTTCAATTACACACGCTTTCAAACCGATGGGGTAAGTGAAGCAAAGGACGAAACAGGAAATGGCAATTTTGACAAAGACGGCTGTGATCAAAATTCTATTCAACTAGGCGTTAACATCAAACCCCATGATAAACTTTCTGTTCGCCCCTTTGCCCGCTTTACTGATTTCGATGGAATGTATGATGCTGGCGCCTTCGCGGATGATTCAACAGCAGTATTTACAACCAAGCTTTTTAACTATGGCTTGACTGCAGACTATACCTTGAGCAATGGGGCTATTCATTGGCAATACAGCCACAGTACTACGGACAGGAGTTATGAAAGGTCTTTTGAAAAAAGTCTTTACAAAGGCAATTTTGATAACGCTGAAGTATTTGTTAACCATGATTTAGGCAATAACTTTCAAGTATTGGCAGGTGTCAATTATCAAAAGTTAAAAATGGAGGACGAAAGTTTACCGGAGAAAGTGCCCGCTATACACATCACCAGTCCCTATGCTTCCTTTTTTGTAAAAAGCCTGCTTGGCTTTTCTGCCGAAGTGGGCGGACGTTTCAACAGCCATTCAGAATTTGGCAATGTTTTTACCTATAGCATCAACCCATCTTACCTCATCAACAATTCCGTAAAACTTTTTGCCAATTATTCCACTGGTTTTAAAGCCCCCACATTGAATGAACTGTACGGACCATTTGGCGCTAATGGAAGACTGCTTCCGCAGGAGAGCGGGAGTATGGAAATTGGTACGCAGTACTTCGGCAGAGATAACAAATTTGACATCCGAATAACTTACTTCGAACGTAAAATCAAAAATGCCATTGTATATGGTGCATCCGGGTACGTCAACCTGGACGAGCAAAACGACCAGGGATTGGAAGTTGAACCCACCATGCGTGTGAACGACAAACTTTCCATTAGGGGATTCTATGCTTTTGTGGATGGGGAAGTGATCACCAAAACCGTTGCCAATACCGACACCACTTTCAACAATCTCATTCGCAGGCCGAAGCATTCATTTGGCCTGAATATTGGCTATCAGGTAACAAATAACTTCTTCGCCAGCGTAAATCTGAAAACATTTGGCGATCGCAGGGACAGCTATTTCAACCCGGTGGATTTCTCTACGAGTTCAGTACGCCTGGCTGCCTATCAATTACTGGATGTTTACGTTGAATACAAATTTGCGGGAGGGAGAATAAAACTGTTTTCCGATGTAAAGAACATCCTTGATCAGGACTATGCAGAAGTGTACGGGTACACCTCACTAAAGTTCAATATCAATACCGGATTCTCGTTTCGAATTTGACTTACATTCATTGTGAACAATATATCAATCCTCGCCCTTTTGTGTTGGCGGTACAGAGGTAACGATCCGTTTAGTGAGAGG
Source organism: Chryseolinea sp. (assembly GCA_031400145.1). GTDB lineage: Bacteria > Bacteroidota > Bacteroidia > Cytophagales > Cyclobacteriaceae > Chryseolinea. The sequence goes on from JANNPM010000019.1 coordinate 2,444, forward strand.
TGCATTCCATGAGGATGGATTTGCCGATACATGCGATGGCTTTGGCGGGGGCAAGAAGTTGTAAGGGTGACAAAGGGCCAAAAGGGGATATCCATTTCACTGCAACCTTCAAATCTTACGCAGCAACTGTGGCGATACCTTCCAATATCCTTCTTCTCCGGTTTTGATGGAAGCAGTTTTATTGTTGAGACGAATGACAACGCCCGTTATGGTTACCCCATTACTTCCAGCCCATGAGACGCGATCGCCCACTTTAAATTTTGTCAGGTGAAATAAGGATGTCGCTTTGTGCATAAGTCGTACGCGTTCCACAATCATCTTATTCAAAATCACGAGTTCGTGATGCGACAAATTGTTCAAAATCGCCTCAAACTTTCGCATGATGGCTTGAGTGTTATCTATTTCAGACATATCAGCCAAATCTATTATAAATCACCTTTATAACCTTGAAACATTACCTAAAATAATCTTGATTGCATTACGAAATTCTGTTCGCGTGGGAGGACCGTCAAAAAAAAATATCATTTATATCAGATTGATTACATGTGGCGCATTTCCTCTTGTGATCGTAATGCCCGCCCTTTTTGCCCAAAACAGGTGACAATAGCGTGTTCACACCCGGTTGGCGCTTTCGGTGACAGCTGAGCAGATACTCCTTTTCCCCTCCATCGATAGATCAATAATTGCGCATAAATTTTTCGGGCTGGGTCGATTGATTATTTTTGCGTGGTCTAAAAAGGCCACAGGCTCATCAGGCTCCGTATTTCAATGGATAGAATTTCAGATTCCGATTCTGAAGATGCAGGTTCGATTCCTGCCGGGGCCACAACTACAGAAACAAAAGAAATCAAAACCGCTTAATTCGTATGGATGGGCGGTTTTTGTTTTTAACGACTAGCCAAAATTTTCATTAAAAGTCAATTCATTGGTGAGCGATTAGGTGAATAAAAAATATTTTGAAATTCATTCACCAGAAATCGTCTAACTCGATGAGAATCAAACCTGTCCACTAAATGGACATCTTGATTGGAAGTAATCATTCACCGTAACTTAAACCACGTGGAGGTGAGCGATGAAAAAGACATTCAATCAAAATCTCATTATCAGAAAGGTTAAGCAAAAAAGTAAGGCTACAACCTCTGTGTATTTGAGAATCACAGTTGATGGCGCACGAACGGAGCTATCATTACAACGCGAATGTGATCCTGAACGTTGGGATTCCGACAAAGGAAGACTAAGCGGCAACACGGAAGAAATCAAATCCTTCAACGCATACCTCGATGCCGTTCAATTAAAGATCTACGACATCTTTCAATCTTTCATTTCAACAGGAGTTGACTTTGACGGTGAAAAGATAAAAGCGCGTTCCCTCGGATTTGATGTTGAGAAGCCGCGCATGTTCCTGGAAGTTTACGAAGGTCACAACAAAGAATTCGAAGCGCTTGTTGGAAACGGCTTATCGTACCGAACACTGCAGAAGTACAAAACAATCAAAGCGTATGTAGCCGAATTCTTGAAGTACCAATACGCACTAAATGATATTGAATTAAATCAGATCGATTACCAGTTCATCAAAAACCTTGAGATTTATCTCAAATCAATAAAGCATTGTTGTCACAACACAGCGATGGACTACCTGAAGAAGATCAAGAAAATTATGAATCAGTGCATTGCGAAGAAATGGATTGAGCGAAGCCCGTTTATTGGTTTCAAGATGTCCGTAAATGAAACGCATAAAACATTCTTGAATGAACAAGAACTGTTGCTGATTGCTGAAAAGCAGATTGCTATCAAACGCCTTGAACAGGTGCGTGGCATTTTTCTTTTCAGCTGCTACACCGGGCTTGCTTACTGCGATGTTGCCAAGCTCATGAAAGCGAATGTTGTAATTGGAGTTGATGGTGACAGATGGATCTTCACCAATCGCGCGAAGACCAACACAGCTTCGAAGATTCCCTTGCTCCCAATCTCCAACTCCATCGTCAACAAGTACGCTGACCATCCGGTGACCTCGCGATCAGGTAAACTCCTACCTGTCATGAGCAACCAAAGGATGAACAGCTACCTTAAAGAACTTGCCGACCTTTGCGGCATCACAAAGGAGCTGACCTTCCACTGCGCCAGGCATACCTTCGCGACTACCGTGACGTTGACAAATGGTGTTCCGATTGAGACTGTGAGCAAGATGTTAGGTCATAAGAGCCTGAAGACAACTCAACTCTACGCAAAGATTGTTGATAAAAAGGTGAGTAAGGATATGAGGGTGTTGAAGGAGAAGTTTTGTCACATTATCCCTTGTTGACAGCACTTGTCTAAATAAATTTCTTAGATTTGACAAAATCGTCAAGAAAAATCTTTCAAGAACATGAAGGAAACATTTGGTGAATTCATTCATAGTCAAAGGGTTAGTAAAGGACTAACCCTGACAAAACTGGCTGCTGCTTTAGATATTGACCAGTCGACCCTTTCTAAGATTGAAAATCATAAACGCCCAGTCCCAGAGGAACTGCTACCAAGACTCGCTAATATATTTAAACTGCAACTGAAGGACTTGCAAAAGGAATTTTACAGTGAAAAAATTGCAGAGATAATTTATCAAACGCCAAACCCATCGGAGCTTTTAATGCTAGCCGAGGAGAAAGTGAAGTATTTGAAAGCAAGAAAGTCCAAACAGGGTAACCTTAATTTTTTGCACGATGGAAAATAATCGCCAAAATAGATCGCGACCATCGGCCGGCAAAACTATGGTCGGATTACTTAAAGAGTTTGGAAAAGAATTTCACAATGCCAATGAACAGTTGGCTCAGGAAATTTCTACCAACCGGTCAATACAAAGAGTTAGTAATTGGAAAGAGCAGATTTTGGCATTCAAGTTTTTTGACTCGGACCTTGAACTATTAGAGGGTCATAAATCTCGATTAATAAGCTCTACGCTTTTATCTAATCTCATTTGTTCTGTAGTAACGAAACACCTCCCATCAAACACAACTGTTTCGGAGGCAGAAAAATGGTTTCACCCTGACCAACAGGATACCTTCTCGCGGTACATCTCTCCACAAGTTCAATTCAATATCTCATCGAAATTGAATGAGATATTGCCTCGCATCTCAATGGATATGTTGCCGTATCTTTTTGAGATCTTCGAAACAGGACAGGAAACAGCCGAAGCCATTGGATCAAACCGAGTGAAGAAAAAGGACAATGGAATTTACTATACACCAAGTGACGTAATCGAATTCATAGTTAGTCGATGTGCACTGAAATCAAAAAAGAAGACAAACCTCTCGTCATGGTATGATCCAGCTGTAGGGACCGGTGCCTTCCTCCTTGGTGTTGTTCGCCAGCACTTTAGAGAGGAGGAAATTGATGAAGACTTCCTTGGCACTTGCCTGTTTGGAACTGACATAAGTCCGTTTGCACTTCAGTCTACTGCTTATTTAATAATGTCAACATGTCTGAAATCGTCTAGAATAAAACAGCATCCGCGATATATATGGCAAACCGTTGGAAGAAACTTGGCATTATGTGATGCCACAAAGATATTTAGCAAGGAGATCTTGCGGAATATATTTCCAAATGTAGGAATCCAAGGATTCGATTTTATCATTTCGAACCCACCATACTCCAAGAGAAAAAACCGTCAACTCGACATTTTTGCAAACGATGACAACGAAATTGTAAGCGAGGAAATCTATCCTGATTTTGTTCGTATGCTATTTGAGTTAACTAGCGAAGACGGAAGTGGTGGGATGGTTGTTCCTCTTTCCATTACCTGCAATTCAAAACCAAAATTCCGGACGCTAAGAAAATTTATTCAATCGAAGTCTGGTGTTGCTGAATTTTGGAATTTTGATCGGACTCCAGATTCTCTATTCGGTGACGATGTTAAAACTCGAAATACAATAATTATTTACCACGATGACAGGAGTCAACCAGCACTAGATGTTCAATCAACGTATCTTCACCGCTGGAATAGTCGAAATCGTCAGAATCTATTTAAGTCCATTTCGGCAACTCCACTTAATTACAAATTCGAGCTCGCCAATGGAATTCCTAAAGTAGGAGATGAAATGGGCAGCAATTTATTGAGTCACTTTCAAGAAATACGAGGTTCACTTGCTGAAATCATACGCCCTAGTTCACAAGGTTCTTCCGACCTAGCTATCAAATCGACAGCATATAACTGGATTCCAATTGAGCTAAACCCGAGCACTACTTCGAGTATAGGCAAAACTTTCTGGTCTGTCCAAGATTCTAACGTTTCCTCTGAAATGATTTATGCCACCTTGAACGGCAGGCTGACTTATTGGGTTTGGCGGGCATGGAGCGATGGTTTTCATCTTAACAACAATCTGATTAATGAATTACCGTTTGGTAATGATTTTTTTCAGAAGGTAGATAAATACAGATTAAATCAATTGGGACAAGAGTTATGGGAAAGCATTCAATCCGAAAAAATCGTTACACGAAATGCGGGTGTGGAGTCTTATTCCTACTGTCCACTGAAATTCGAAGAATTAATAAGCCAAATAGATAGAATAATTTTTGATGTCTTCGAAATACCGATAGACTATGTTCAGTACTTAAAAAACCATATTAATTCCTTGATTTACGCAGGTCGGGAATTAGAGCAAAGTATTTCAAAGAAAATAAAGTATCTCGAGTTAACTCAAGCATAATGACTGTAAAAACGAAATCAATAAAGGAAAGAAGTATTGTATCCAAAGAAGAATGGAAAGAGTACACTAAAACGGTTTGGCACATAGCGAACACGAGTCATCCAATTCACCCTGCAATATTCCCGGAAGAAATTCCGAAGCGACTAATTAAACTTTTTTCATTCGTAGAAGAAACTGTCTTAGATCCATTTGGTGGAGTCGGAACGACATCAATGGTAGCGGCAGAACTGGAAAGAAAATCAGTTTATATCGATCAGAACCCTGACTATCTAAAAATAGCCAAGAAGCAATTGAAGGCAAAGGGCTACACTGAATCTGAGCATATTTTAAAGTTTGGTGATTCAAGGAATCTAAATTTCCTTGCTGACAATAGCGTGGGATTAGTGGTAACAAGTCCTCCTTATTGGGATAAGGCTAACTATGGTGGAAACGGCTCTAATCTTGGAAATGAGGCAAATTATAAGAAGTTCTTTATGGACATTAGACCAGTGTTTGAGGAATGTTTTCGTGTATTAGAACCAGGGAGGAAGCTTTGCTTGGTTACTGCCAACGTTAATCAGCATACAAATCACGGCCTATTGACTTTCCCCTTGTCAACAGATTTTGCAAACTTATTAAGAGAGATTGGATTCGTAATGGTCAATGAAATAATTTGGTCAAAGGACAGGACTGGAGGAAAATGGGGCTCAAGTGCAACGCAGCGGCCAATTTTCGGAAGCTATCCGTATCCGCCAAATTTTCTTTTCAAGAACGTTCATGAGTATATCTTAATTTTCTCTAAGCCTGATGGAAAGGCCAAAACAGGCAAGACGGTCAAAAATTATGAAGAATTGATAAATTTTGATGTAACTTCAAAGGGCAACCCCAAAAAGAAGAGAAAAAAATGACCTTTGAGTTTAGAATTCAAGACCCTTCCAACCAAAATACTACCTACCTTCTTGAAGAGATAATCAAACTTATACAAAAGGGAAACCTTGTAAAATGGAGAGGAATTTATTCTTGGACGACCGGAAAAACCCTTTCCGATCTTTTTATTGACGATCCAGACATAAGTGAATACGTTGGGCATGGCAAGGTTGAACTAGTAATTGGTATTGATACTATCACAACCGACTATGCACTTATTAAACTTAGAGACCTCAACGGGCAATACGAAGGATTCAGTTCAAAGATTTTCAATAATGATGTATGTGACCTATTTCATCCAAAAATAGCTCATTTTGAATTTGCAAATGGAGAACACACGCTGCTAGTAGGTTCAGGAAATTTTACACTTAGCGGTTTACAAACAAATATTGAGGCCTACACGATAACAACAGGGACGGCTGAAGAAATATCTTCAATTTCGGTTTGGGACGACTTTGTTGAGTATCATAAAGAGCGAATTAAGGACATTGATGATGATGCCATTGAGAAGGCAAAGAAGAACCGCATTAAAGTAGCTCGAAGAAAACGAGTTTTAGAAGAGGAGCTTCCAGCTGAAGAAGAAGGTGCAGCAGCTGAAATTCTTCCTAATGATGTTGAGGTTGAAGAAGTCGATGAAACGCCTGTATCTACAAGGTTGGCCGAGAATTCGCGAGTTCTTATCGCACAAGTTCCAGCTGCCGGAGGTCGATGGCGACAAATACATTATAACGCAGCTGTTATCGAGCAATTTTTTCATGCAGAAGCAAACTCTCATCAAAGAATTTTCTTAAAGGAGGCACGCTTGGATGGCTCCTTGGGACCTGACGAAGTTAGACCAGTCATTTACAGTTCTAGTAATAAAAATTACAAAATTGAAGTCTCCGCCCGTCCGGAGGCTGATTACCCAGAAGATGGCAAACCCATAATAGTATTAAGAGAGATGGGAGTCAGAAATTTTTTGTATAGTTTAATATTACCAGGAGATCATTCTTACGACTCTCTTCAAAATTTCCTTGATGAGAGTGAATCTGTTGGAAAAGGCCTAAAAAGAGTCATTACTGACTCAACAACATTGGCAGGACTTTGGCCAGATTCATCCCTTGTGTGAAGTTACAAAGGTCACTCTATGAGGTCTGTTTTTGCCGCTTTAACCAACAGCCGCTAATGGTTTTATAGCGCATCAGCAAGATGTATTTCTGTGCACAAAAACCCTCCGAAGTCGGGTTCTGGGATTTTAGAAACTCTAAACGAAGTGACCGTCTTAATCGGTTTGAGCGTAGCAAAAACATGGCTTGCTCCTTCTTACAACTTTCAACTTTTTTCTTCAGAGGCATGCCTTAATAAGTAATTAGGACTTGTTACTTGGGAAGAAGAAAGGTCAAATATTCAATCCCTCGCTTGTCATTTTCATTGCTCTAACTAAATTGAATCAAAATCACAAGGTGCGTGATTACTTCATTGACTTACTGGTGAACGATTAGGTGAGTTTGATTTTCTTCGCTTCTGTTTTCAATTGCAAATCAACTTGTTGCAAAATATTTACAATCCCTGCCGGGGCTACTTCGCTGGAAACAACCAGGCTTTATATCGAGTTGCTGACTTGAAGTTATTACTGCTAACGGTTCGGTCTTAGGCTCCCGACCCGTGGTAAGGGATGAGACATTTCCAAAAGAAAAAGCTTTAGTATTCCTGCCCTGTTGCGGGGAAATTTCGAAGTTCAATGAATCCACTACATCAAACGATTCAACTGTATTAAATTCTCCCACTTCGATCACCCTGCCCTGCCCATCATATTGTGAGCAATACATATTCTTTCATGTGTTAATAATTGTTTTTAGTTGTCACATGGAATGGCCAGACAAAATTATCATCGCTTTGGGTGAACAAGGTGCATGGCCATTTCATGTGTTAATAATTTTTTCGTAGTCACATGGAATCGCATGGTTAATTAACATCCTTTTGGGTGAACGCAGTGCATGACGATTTCATGTTGTTCTTGTTTAAATATTACTGTAATCTATTCTTCTGATTCAATTGTAATTGTTGGCGGAATTAATTTATACATCACCGGTGTTACAATTCGCGAGAGAATGGTTGAACTGATCAAGCCGCCTATCAGAACCATTGCCAGTGGTGCAATTTGTGGATTGGGATTCAGGGCAATAGGTATGAGTCCACATATAGCAGTCAGAGAAGTCAGTACGACAGGAAGGAACCTTGTTTCGCCCGATTTATTTATGGCATCGTCAATTGAATGTCCC
>JANNPM010000035.1:0-10605 GCA_031400145.1 Chryseolinea sp.
CCTGTACGTAATAGCACCCTGCATGAAACATCGGATCAAGGGTAAAGGACGGTCTTTCATGCAGGTATAAACCTTTTGAGCACCAAGGTATCGCCGTACCCGCGACAGGGGACCTGAGCTTACACTGATTTAATCGAATGCTCACCGGCGCAGGTTGATCATGTGCGTCAGAAAAGTCTTGCCATGCTGCACCTAGATCGCTTCGCATACGAGCCTCGAAGGCAACAGGAAAAAGCGTTTTTTTCATTGATGCGGTGGGTACAAAAAGTGCCTACGGGGCATACACCTGCTCAAAGCGAAGAAACCCGCGGCAGGGTTGCCACTAATACAGTCAGATCAATCTCCAAATCATTAAGTCACCGAATTTCTAGTTCCTGTACATTACCGCCTTCACCGCCTTAACAGTTTTCTCAACATTTGGTAGAATTGCCTCGATAAGCGTTGGCGCATAGGGCAGGGGTACATCCAGGCTGTTGACCCTAAACACTGGGGCATCAAGGTAATCGAACGCATGGCGCTGCACGTGGTAGGTAATCTCGGTTGCCAGGGACGAAAGCGGCCAAGCCTCTTCTACGATCACAAGGCGGTTGGTCTTCTTAACCGATTCAACGATGGCATTGTAATCAATGGGTCTCACCGTACGAAGGTCAATCACTTCGGCTGAGATACTTTCTTTTTCAAGCGCTGCAGCCGCAGCCAGAGCAACTTTCATTATTTTTCCAAAAGATACTATGGTCACATCCGTGCCCGGTTTCTTGATGTCTGCGAGGCCTATAGGGATGAGATATTCTTCCTGCGGAACATCCATCTTGTCCCCATACATCACCTCAGATTCCATAAAGATCACAGGATCGTTATCTCGTATACTTGATTTCAATAGTCCTTTGGCATCATACGGATTGGATGGCACTACTACCTTTAGTCCCGGAGTATTGGCAAACCAGTTTTCAAAATTTTGCGAGTGCTGGGCGCCGAGTTGTCCCGCATTGCCTGTCGGGCCACGGAACACAATGGGTGCGCTGTATTGTCCACCTGACATGGAGAGAATTTTTGCCGCGCTATTGATAATCTGATCAATAGCGACAAGAGAGAAGTTGAATGTCATGAATTCTACGATCGGCCGTAGTCCGTTCATGGCTGCACCCACACCGATTCCTGCAAACCCAAGTTCAGAGATGGGTGTATCAAGAACGCGTTCCGCACCGAATTCAGCCAGCATTCCCTGGCTAACTTTGTAGGCTCCATTGTATTCGGCAACTTCTTCTCCCAAAAGGAAGACAGAAGGATCTCTTCTCATCTCCTCATTCAGCGCCTCGCGAAGCGCTTCTCTAAACTGTATCTCTCTCATAATGTTTTTTTCCCTGAAAGAGCGTAAAAATAGACCTAGAACCTACAGGATAAAAGAATTCCGAGAATTTTGTTGTCCTGCTGAAAATACAAGAGTCCTGTCTCGACGTAATCGAAACAGGACCCTTGTATCACGAGGATATAAATTTTACTTCAGGGCGTTCCTGAAATTTTCCGTTGTCTGGAACTTTACGAATTCCACGTCTGACAAGGCGGCTTCTTTTAGGGAAGGGTCACCTTTAACAGCATTTGAAAGATTGCTTACGACGTCGTCTGCATTGCCCAGGCGTGCTGATGCAATTGCAGCGCCGTAATATGCAATAGCCATGTTAGTGTTCTTTGTGGAAGCTTCCTTGAAAGAGGTAAGCGCATTCTGGTAATCTTTGTTCAGAAGTTGTGCAAGGCCTTTGTTAAAAAGGTTGTCAGCATTGTCAGCGGCAGCTGATTCTGAGGAAACAGCAGCAGCATAATCTGCTTTTACAATTTCAGCAGCTCCCTTAACACCGTTTACGCCGGCAACATTGTCACCGGTTAATCCTGAAGAAAGGGCTTTTGCTGCATGATTGTAGGCTGCATAAGCGTTACCCTTCATCATGTGAACAGAGGCCAGGTTGGCGTGAACTTCTGGTGCCTCGTTCAGCTTGGCAGCTATTTCGAGTTGCGCAAGTGCCTTGTCAGCATGCGCTGTTGTGTTACCTGGCGTTTCAATAGCCTGTGCGATGTATGCAGCGCCCAGGTTGTTGTGAGCATTCCAGTTCGATCCTTTCTTGGTTGCTGCCTCGTAGATGGCAACTTTTTCTTCCAATGAAGGAGTCAATGTTGCAGAGTACATCATCTCCTCGTAAGCCAGTGTATCGGCAGACAAAGAACCTTGCGTTACCTGCTTTGACAACACGGTCATCTCAGCATCCGTTTTCTTGTCTTTAACAACCAGGATCTCAGTCTTGGCAGTTCTTAACTTAGGATACACATCTTTGAATATCTTGCGATAAGTCTTCAATTTCTTCATATCTTTTTCCTGAGACTCAAAAGTACCACCCCCGTTTATGATGTTAAGGTATTCGGCTTTTTCTTCAGAAGTAATTCCTTCATAAGTAGAAAGGACTTCCTTGAAATTATTCCAATCCTGGATAACAGGCTTCAGAATAAAGTTAATTGAGTCAGCCTTGCCCTTGTAGTCGTACTTTTTCATTTCCGTACGATAAAATTTCTCAATTGCAGCTGCGCGATCAGGTGATAGCTTGCTGTTAATTCGCTCTGCTCCCTCAGGAGAGTGAGTTCCAGTGATGGTTACTGTGCGTGTTGCATTTTTAGAAGCAATAAAAGCATCAAGTTGCTTCCCTTTAGGGCTTCTGATTTCGCTTGTTCTCAAGACTGCACGCCCTTGCTCGAATATAAAATCAGGTATAACTACCGGAACGAGTTCTTCCTGATTGTTATAGCCGTGATCTGCAAACGCGGCAAAGAATACCGGCTTAACCAGCTTGGACGTTGTGATCAAACCCGTCGCAACAGGAAGGCGCGGTGAAGCCTTAGCCTTTTCACCTTTAGAGGCGACGCCCTCAACTTCAAGCGTGCCAGGAGTTTTCATGGCAGGCTGATAAGGGAAGAAGAAGCTCTTAGTCACTTTAGGGGACTCTGTCTTTGCATTTGGATAATCCTCCGACTTAAAAGGGATGGGCTCCAGGGCGACTTCACTGGTGCCGTATTTATAAAAGGTATTGAGCGTGTAAACTGTGCCTTTTTTCTTAAGCATCTTAACAGGTAGATTGGCTGCCATATCGAAGGCAACGGTATCCTTGTGAACTTCCAGCGGGTTAGGAGTAACCGTCAACTGTTGTTCTTTAGACATCTTTAGCATCTTGGGCAGTGTACAGCCCGCAAGGCCTAATGCGCCGAAGATCAAAAATGAGTAAACTACTTTTCTCATTGGATTTTTTAGTTTATGGTTTGTTAGACAGGTTGCAAAAGTATACTTACGTGTATTTTTTTGCAATTATACTCAAAAAATTATGAAGGACCCCTTCATTTTTGAAGGCCTTGCGCGTTATATTTGCAAGCCCTGTTTTTGGTCGATGAATTAACCATTACACAAGTCGAATGTTTAGAAAGAACTGTTGGTATGGAACGAGTAACGGATAGAATACAGCTTTTTTTTGAAACTTATGCCTTTGGCGTGTGCAACCAGTTAGGCGATATATTAGGTGTTGCAACATCTAGCATTCGTTTATTCTTCATTTATGCCTCCTTTATAACCTTCGGGTCTCCGTTGATTGTCTATCTTTCACTGGCTTTCATCGTAAATATGCGCAAGCATCTCCGCAGGCGCACTCCCATCTGGGACTATTGAACATAGGTCTTTTTACCCAGAAGGTAATAGTCAATTACGATGGACCGCGTAATCATTCCACCTTTCAGATATCGCGGGTAAGCATTTTGCATTTTTTTTCTCTTTTGGATTTCACGCGGCAAATTTTGGATAAAAGTTACATGGGCGTGTAACACAGCAATACTATTGCGCCAGTGTCCACCCAGCAAGAACCTGCCGGCGGCTATCCAGTCAAACAGCAAACGCATGGGAAACTTATAGACTAGCTCCGCATCCGGCAGGTGCTTAAAGATCAAATACAGACCATTCCTGAAATTAAGATAGACTTTTCCAGGTTGACCATAGCCGAGCGTTCCGGCTCCCACGTGAAATACTGTGCTGCCACCACAGTAGAAAACTTTTTGTTTTTGGCGATGAAGCTTCCAGCAAAGGTCGATCTCTTCCATGTGGGCAAAATAATCCTCGTCAAAACCTCCGGACTCGTGAAACTGTTTGGCGCGTATCATCATACAAGCACCGGTTGACCAAAATATTTCTGCGTCATCGTCGTATTGACCATGGTCTTCCTCGACGGTGGCAAAAATTCGTCCGCGGCAATACGGATAGCCAAGCGCATCGATGAGCCCGCCACCGGCGCCTGCATATTCAAATTTATTCCGCTGATGGTAAGAGCGGATCTTAGGCTGCACTGCGGCAATAGTTTGGTTGCTATCCAGCTGGCGTTGCATAGGCAGCAACCAATGTGGCGTGACTTCTACGTCAGAGTTCAACAGGACATAATAATCTGCATTAACCTGACTCAGCGCCTTATTATAGCCACCGCAGTAACCGTAGTTTGAATCAAGTTGAATGACTTCTACGCCGGGGAATTGATGTCTTACCACCGAGACGGATTCATCCATGGATGCATTGTCAGCAACAATGACCCTGGAGCCCGCGGAGTATTCTATAACCATCGGCAAAAACCGGCGCAGCAAATGCTCGCCGTTGTAATTCAGGATGACGACTGCCGTTTGGCTCATCCCATCATGCCACTAAAATCCAGTCCGGGGATATTGGGTAAAAGGCCATCAGTGCTCTTGCGTATTTCCTCTCTTGCTGCTACTTCTGCCTCCTCGTTAGCTTTATTTACTGCAGCAACGATGAGGTCCTGAAGAATTATTTTGTCATCGCCTTTCAATAAAGATGAATCTATATCAATGGCCAGTAATTGCTTTTTGCCACTAACGGTTACTTTCACAAGCCCTGCGCCGGATTCCCCGTCTACCCGGATATTGCCAAGATTATCCTGCGCTTCTTTCATACGGGCCTGAACTTCTTTCATCTTACCCATCATCTTCATCATATCGAACATAGTCGGTATTCTTTAAGTCGTTTAGTGGAGCAAAGATAGTTAATTAGTTTTGAGGAATGAGAAGAGCTTCAAGCTCGAAGCTTGGAGCAGGACGCAGCGTGAGCGATATGAATGACTTCAAGACAATGGGTTTAATGCGCAAAAGCTTGCAGACGCATAAACAGGCTTGCAGCTTGCAGCTTTTTTCACCCGCGTTTGCGAAGGAGCAGCACATTGCCCGACCGTTCTGATGTTTGACCGGCGAGGTCTGTGAGATAGGCCCGGAAAACGTAGGTGCCCTCTGGCATGGCGTTGCCTTTAGAGGTACCGTCCCAACTTTCGGTGAGGTCTGTTGTAAAGAATAGTAGTTCGCCCCACCGGTTGAATATTTTGAATTCCACCTGCGCCGTGTACTGGCCATAGACTTTAAACGTGTCATTCAAACCATCGCCATTTGGCGTAAAGGTATTGGGATGAAACAGGTTTGGCAATTTTGTGATTGTAACAATGTTTGATATTGTTTCGGAAACACCAGCTTCTGTGGCAAACGCAACGATACGATATGCGTACGTTTGGTTATCGGGGTCTTCTTCCGTATCGATAAGTGATGTGCCTGTCGCCATATTAAAACTTTGAAGAAGCTCTCCCTGCACACTGTATTTCTCGACGAGATAATGATCAACTCCATTTACCCATCCAGTATAAGCAGTCCAGGAAAGGTTGACGGTATTGTCTTGCTGTAGGCTGGCGGAAAGGTAAATGGGGCACGCCGGCAAACTTACAATACTATTATTGCCACAGGCGTCTATGTATGATATACTGTAGCAGAGTTGCGCTTCCGCAATATAGTTTGTGTCTGTAAATGTTGGCGTAACACTCGTGCCAATCGAACTGCCTGACTTTAAAACATTGTATGACGCAGCATTGAATGAAGGATCTTGTATCCACTCAAGTTCCAAGGCGGTGTCGGATGCCACTGTGGAAATGTTTGTTATTGTTGATGGTACTTGCGTCGAGAATGCTGTTACGCACTTCTCAAGTGAGATGCTCTCACTTCCGTTGGCGTACTGTGAAGTGAGCTGGTAACAATAGTTAGTGCCGCAAATGATGTCGGCATCATCTTGGCTATTTTGGGGTGGCGAGGCCACGAGCGGAGCGCTACCCGACTTGCTAATGGAATAGCTAGTGATACCCGTTGAAGAAGTTGCCCAGTTGAGTCTGTTCAGTCCGTTTTGAGCGACCGGATCGAGATCGGCGCTGCAGATCACGTTTGAATAGACAGTGGTGTTGTTGCACGGATCGAATGCTCCTAAGCGGAAGCAGTAATAATTATCATCCGGGCGAATGTTACTGACTGTTTCCGAAGAGACGTTGTAAATATTTCGAAGCTGTTGAAAGGTAGTGGAATTCGTAGCGATCTCGAGTTTGTACTGAACATTTTGTTGCGCGTTGAAGTCAAGCCTGATGCTCGCGTTATCAACCACCTGAAGCGTTGTGATAAACGTGGGAGCGACCGTTACCATGGCCGTGACGTTTTGGTTCATGGGATTGCAGTTGTCGTCCGACCCGAGATTTCTTCCCCTGACTGTAACGGTCTTAGGCCCGGATGATCCAAATGCATGGGTATCCTTCGCGAGTGAGCCTGAGGAAACCACCACCTCCGGGCTGGCATCATTATAATCAATGACGTATTGATCATAGGTTGTATCTGTTACGTTGACCTGCACAGCATTACCACCGCATGAGTAGATCTCGAATGAAGGGGGTGTATTTGGATCTACAACGATGGTGATCTGATCAAAGCCTGAAGTTTGGAACAAGATCCGTAGCGTATATGTGCCGGGTTGTGTATAGGTGTGGCTAAACGTAAATGCCTGAAATTCATTATTATTTTCGAAATCCATATCACAGGGGTTAGCCCCGTTACAGATAAAAGGTGGCAGTATAGTAACGTTAACGTTCAAGGGAGCGCATCCTTTGACCTGGTCGACCTCAAACCTGCCCAAATTGCTAGAATACGGCTGTGCTTCAGACCAATACCAAGCAAACAGGATTGCCAATAAAATTAAAATACAGTTATGCTTCATGAAAGTGATTCCCGGCTTTTCAGAAATTCTTCCGCTTTTTTAACACCCAGGTGCAGTACCCGGTCATCTTCTATAAACGGAACATACTGCCCGAAAGTATCCCCAAACCCCTCCAGAAACGACGATGTTCTGCCCACAATTTCCTCCGGTACTTCAGGACCGGTCCCACACGCGTAGAATTTCACCAGGTTCCCCTGAAGCTTTTCCATTGGTAATTGGATGTTTCTGTTGTATAAAGATCCGAAGCCAGTATTAATTCCATAAAGCGGGAGATTGTGTGGCTAAGCTTGTCATCGAGATATTCTCTGAAGCGAACGATCTTTTTTTTCGCATCAAGTTCTATTTCGACATTACCCGATAAAATATCGGATAGCTCCGCTAGCGTAAGGTGACTGTCAGAAACGAAATGAACGGCCATACCTGTTTTAAGTGCCGTAAAGGTAAGAGAAATACTAATTACTGACTTTCAACCGCCCGAATAAGACCAAGCGTCCGTACGGCCCATTTTCCTGTTAGCAGGACGAGCGCAGGTTGCATTATAGTTTGCAAATACTACAGAGAGGGGAAGAATAAACCTATAATTTCTTTGTGTAGATAACGCTTAACTGACAACAAGCTATCTATCCTCACAAATTCATTGCGTCAGTGAAGTAAATGACGTGTAATTACTTCAGCTTATTAATAATCTGTTCAAGCGTAAGTTCTTCCTGAATTCCTGTTTGAAGGTCCTTGCATGCGAGCAATCCGCTTTCCATCTCTTTGGATC
The DNA here is from genome assembly GCA_031400145.1 of Chryseolinea sp. GTDB lineage: Bacteria > Bacteroidota > Bacteroidia > Cytophagales > Cyclobacteriaceae > Chryseolinea. The sequence goes on from JANNPM010000035.1 coordinate 7,863, forward strand.
CAATGACTAAAGTATAGCCTATCATCTTCCTGTTCGCATATTCAAGTTGCTTTTTGATCTTCACAATATCCGGATAGATCTCCGATGCTATCCCCGCAGCACGAAGTCGGCTTAGAATATTAAGTCCATAAATCTGACTTGCATCGTCAAAATGACAAATGAGCACTTTAGCAGACCCATTCTTATTCTTTGGAAAAAGATTCAATGACTCCAACGAATCATATAGTCTGTCGACACCGAACGAAAAACCCACGCCTGGTAATTTATCCTTGTCACCGAAGGCCGATGTGAGGTTATCGTAGCGACCACCACCGCCTACGCTGCCCAGTCCAGTATCGTCTATTTTAACCTCGAAGATGCATCCGGTATAATAACTGAGACCACGCGCGAGCGATATGTCGAATTCAATATGGTCATCCTGTTGCCCGGAGTAGGCGAGCAGGTGGAGGACTTCCTGAATGTCGCGTAGTCCTTTCTTTCCGTTTTGTGACATATCGAAACGTGAGGTGAGAAAGGCTAATTTATTAACCGTTGAGCCCTTTAAATCCAGGATGTCAAATAAGGATATAACATTGCTTTCTTTAAAGCCTTTTGAAATCAGCTCTTCTTTCACTTTTTCCGGCCCAATTTTATCCAGCTTATCGATAGCAATGAACAATTCCGTCTCATTTTGCTTTGCGTCAATGACATCAGCTATCCCTGAAAGAATATCACGGTGGTTGATCTTGACGGAATACTTGGTAACCTTTAGCCGTTGCAGCACTTCCCGAATCATCAGAATGATCTCGACTTCGCAAATAAGGGAGCTGGTGCCGACAACATCGGCATCGCATTGATAGAATTCACGGTAGCGGCCCTTTTGAGGCCTGTCTGCGCGCCAAACCGGCTGCAGCTGATAACGCTTAAATGGGAACGTAATTTCCCCTCTGTTCATCACAACATATCGGGCAAATGGAACTGTGAGGTCATATCGGAGGCCTTTTTCAGATATGCCGGGAATGATCCGTTTGGCATCCCTGGCCTCCAGGGCGCTCCGGTCAGCATCTTTGAGGAAATCTCCGGAATTAAGGATCTTAAAGAGCAGTTGATCGCCTTCCTCCCCATATTTTCCCGTCAGCGTGGACAGATTCTCCATTGCCGGAGTCTCCAGAGGTTGAAAACCAAATTTCCGGAAAACGTCTCGGATATTATCGAGGATATACAGCCTCCTGGCCATCGTGTCCGGTCCAAAATCGCGTGTTCCCTTGGGTAAGGTCGGTTTATCCATAATTTTGATAAAAGTATAAAGTTTACTCAATGTGTTTGCGGATTTTTTGTATGACCCTTGCCAGGGATAGAAATCCGGCGTACTTTTGCGCTCCCTTAATGACATTGAACTTATGCCAATTACCAGACTGAAAAGAAAAGGACGCAAAGACAAGGCTAAGGCGGCCGTTAGACGCCAATCACTGAAGAATCAGAATTTTCAGCCTGTGATCCGTAACGTGGATATTGAAAAGATCAAGGAAGAATTCAAGGCCGGAAAGGCCTGATTTCTACGCAGTCAGGATATTTACGACGTCCTGCGCTGACCCCAGTCAGTCGCAGGATTTTTTTTGTTCAAGATAGCAGCAGATTTCAATTGTCACTTTCTAAACTTTGAGTAAACTAGACGGGCTTTAATTTTCGACGCAATGTTGCATCATTTTGTTAACTGGAATGTCAATGGTATCCGGTCTATCATCAAAAAGGATTTCATAAAAGATATCAGGAGTATGGATCCGGATATCTTTTGTTTACAGGAGACTAAGGGTGCATTCGAAGAAGTCAAGTTGACACTGGAAGAATTTTCTGCGTATCACGTTTATGTAAACTCCTCCAAAGCCCGGAAAGGATATTCCGGTACAGCGATCCTTAGCAAGGAAGAGCCCCTCAGCGTTTCATTCGATATGGGCATTGAAGAGCACGATCAGGAGGGACGCGTCATTACAGCAGAATACCTCACTTACTTTCTGATAACGGTTTACACGCCAAACGCCGGGGATGGCCTCCAACGCCTTGACTACCGCTCACGGTGGGACCACGAATTCAGACAGTATGCTGAGTGGCTGGCACGACGAAAGCCCGTGATCATCTGCGGAGATCTGAATGTTGCCCATCAGCCTATTGACATTGCCCGCGCCAAGGAAAATTACAACCGTTCAGCGGGCTTCACACAGGTAGAGATCGACGGCTTCACCAGATTATTGGAAAGCGGATTTGTAGACACCTTCCGCCGGCTTTACCCCGAAGAAGTCAAGTACACTTATTGGAACTACGTAACCAATGCCCGCGCAAAAAATGCCGGATGGAGGATCGACTACTTCCTTGTGAGCGAAAAACTCATCGAAAAAGTAAAAGACGCGATGATCTACAGTCAATACCTGGGATCGGATCATTGTCCGGTAGGGCTTCAAATCGAGTTTTAAGTTGAAACACCGACTCATAAACTGTAACTCATAACGGAGCCGGCTCATGACTCATTGTTCACTCTCTCGATATCCGCACCCAACGCCCTCAACCGTGTATCGATATTCTGATAGCCGCGGTCGATTTGTTCGATGTTTGATATTTCGCTGGTACCACTTGCAGAAAGGGCAGCGATGAGCAGAGAAACCCCGGCACGGATATCAGGAGAAGACATTTTTATTCCTTTTAATTGCTGCTTACGATCAAGTCCAATCACGGTGGCCCTGTGCGGACTCGCCTTGGCGCCTGCGGTCGT
>JANNPM010000036.1:0-2578 GCA_031400145.1 Chryseolinea sp.
CTCAAACAGGTTTTGGGATAGCCTATAGACAACTGCGTTGATGGTGCACTGAGAACCAGCGCTGGAGCTAAGAAGGCAAAGGTTAAAGATTTTAGCGGCTTTCACGCTGCCATAGAATTATCCCCTTCGCGTTTTTCCATAAAGGACAATTGCGGCGGCATTCCAGAGGATAAATTAAAATATGCGTTTATGCATGGGCGCCCCAAAAAGGCAGCGGAAACAGGCATCCCCACAGTCGGCATCTACGGAATTGGAATGAAGCGAGCGATATACAAGCTCGGGAATGCCGCTCGAGTTGCGACCAAATCCAGTAAACTACAATGCGAAGTGCCCTTTACCTCCGAATGGATGCAAAGCGACAGCTGGCGCCTCCCCATCCATAAAACCGACGTCGATTTCGATAGCGACGGGACGCTCGTGGAAATCACCTCCTTAAGAAAAGAGGTTCAATTGAGCTTTAGCGTAGGTTTAACAGATTTTATAGACACCCTGTATAAACTAATATCAGAACATTACGCCTACTTGATTGAAAAGGGATTTTCCGTAACGATAAACGGGAAGGCCATAAAAGGAAAACCGGTTGATATTCAGTTTCAGACCACTGAAAGCACGGCAAGTTTGCGTCCATTTTTCTGGGAATCGACCATAAAAGGAGTGAAAGTATTTGTAGCAATAGGATTTTATAGACCACCTCCACGCAAAGGAGAAGCCGACGAAGAAGAAGAAGAGTCAGAAAACTGGAAGTCGGAGCACTCCGGTTGGACTATTTTATGCAACCATCGCGTAGTAGCTTATTCCGACAAGACGCATTTGACCGGATGGGGCGAGCGTCCAATCCCGCGATTTCACACGCAATACAATGCTATTCGAGGAATCGTAGTATTTGAGTCAGATGATGCATCAAAACTGCCAACAACTACAACCAAACGAGGACTGGATGTTTCCAGCAGTCTTTATGCTGATGTTAAGAACATCATGAAAGACGGTGTCAGGATATTCATCGACAGCACCAATAAATGGAAAGGCGAGACAGAGAAGTCCAGGCAACTCCTCCAATCGACAGATATTGAAAATCTAGGCTTAGATCAACTTCGAGCCAAGGCAAAGAAAGTTATGGCCGTAAATAAAGGCGCCGCAGGCGGAAGTATTTATAAGCCCATACTGCCCGAACCCGATAGACCCGATAGACTACTCTGGGTGAGATACGCACGCGAGCGTGACGAGATCGAAGCCGTTGCTGAATATGTCCTAGGCAGAACCGAGGCCACCCCGTCAGAGGTCGGGGAAGAATGCTTTAATTACTTTCTCAAAAAGGCCAATAAGCGTTAGTCATGAGGCACCCCGCATATAACTTAAAAGTAAATAAAGACGCTGATCGGCTTGTGCTGATTGAGACTGTTCGTCGCATCATACACGCGCTTCACATCAAAGAAACCGATTATAAATACTGGGGGTTCGGAGGGCCATTTCTTGAGGACCTCAAACTTATGCATAGCGCATTTCCCAGCATGCCGCTTTTATCAATTGAGAAGGATGTTAATACCGTCAAACGGCAAGAATTTCACAGGTTTATAAACAACCACAAACTAGAATTAATCCAAGCAGATTCCACCAATTACATAAGGACTCAACATAAGCCTGAAGGACGGGAAATAGTATGGCTCGACTATACAGTATTTGGGAAGCGTGAAATAAATGACTTTATCGCCCTAGCACTCCAGCTACCGGAAGGCAGCATCATTAAAGTTACTTTCTGCGCCCAAATCACGAACTCATTCCCGCCAATAACCGACGAGGTAGCATGGAATTCCGTATATCGAAAATATCGTGACAAGTATGCCCTCCCTACACCCGATGTTTTGACCCCAGATCTCTTCATAGAGCAAGAAATGTATGCAAAATTAATGCATGATTCCATAATAAAGGCCACCAAAGAAGCATTTAGGCCACCCCTCAACCGATATTTTCAACCACTGGTCTCCACAGTTTATAAAGACGAAACCCAGATGCTGTCTATTACTGGCGCAATCCTGAATTGTCCGCCCGCAAATAAGCAGACGAAAGTTGGAGATTTTTTCTGTGATCCCACCATTCACGATAATTTTAATGACTGGGATTTATCATCTTTAGACGGAAACTCCTTACACTTACTGGATGTCCCAGCAATGAGTAATAAGGAACGCCTCTCCTTGCAGAAATTTTTGCCATTTTTCCAAGCTCAAGACGAAGCCAATTGCATAAACGAATTGCCGCATCTTCTGGGTAATAACATAGGTGACCATGAAAAACGAGTAAGGCGCTATGCGTCATTAGCTCCATACTACAGCCATTTCGGGAAAATTACAGTCTAGGGGTCGAGCCAAAGGGGTCAGGTAACATGAGTGGCAGCTAAGGATGGAAGCCGTCCCGAATGGCGGGGCGTGGTATCCTTGGCGCCGCCATGAACTACACCGGAATCGATTATCACAAACGGTATTCGGTGGCCTGCACGCTCGACGGGCAGGGCCGCCTTTTGAAGCAAGCCCGCATCGACCACAACGCGCCGGAAGCCTTCGCCGCCTACTTCGAGGCACTGGAC
>JANNPM010000053.1:0-1959 GCA_031400145.1 Chryseolinea sp.
CTTGGATATGTTTATTATAGCGTTGGAAGGGAGGTAATCAATGGTTAAGCAACGGGTGTTGATTACGGGCGGCGCGGGGTTTCTTGGTTCTCACCTGTGCGACAGATTTTTGAAGGAGGGGTTTCATGTTATTGCCATGGACAACCTCATTACGGGTGACCTCCGAAACATCGAGCATTTGTTCAAGGATGCTGACTTCGAATTTTATCACCAGGATGTTTCCACGTATGTGCATGTACCCGGAGAGTTGCACTACATACTTCATTTTGCTTCGCCTGCAAGTCCTATTGACTATCTTAAGATACCGATACAGACATTAAAGGTAAGTTCCCTCGGCACCCATAATCTGCTTGGATTGGCACGCTCCAAAAAGGCAAGGATTCTCGTTGCATCAACGTCCGAAATCTATGGTGATCCGTTAGTCCATCCCCAGGTAGAAGAATATTATGGAAACGTCAATACAGTTGGACCAAGGGGTGTGTACGACGAAGCAAAAAGATTTCAGGAAGCCATCACCATGGCTTACCACACTTACCACGGATTAGAGACCAGAATCATAAGAATATTCAATACTTACGGACCACGTATGCGGTTAAATGATGGACGAGTCCTTCCTGCATTCATCGGCCAGGCATTGCGCGGTGAAGACCTGACTATTTTTGGTGATGGAACACAAACAAGGTCCTTCTGTTATGTCGATGATGAAGTCGAAGGCATCTACAGGCTGCTGTTCTCCGATTACGAGCTTCCGATGAACATTGGTAATCCGCATGAGATAACTATCAGGGATTTTGCCGAGGAGATTGTGAAGCTTACCGGAACAAAACAAAAGGTAGTGTACAAGCCGCTGCCAAAGGATGATCCCAAACAGCGCCGGCCAGATATAACAAAGGCAAAGCAAATTCTTGGATGGGAACCAAAGGTCTCCCGTTCTGATGGGCTAAAGATCACTTATGAGTATTTCAGATCATTGCCGCAGGAGATACTCTTTCAGCGTGATCATAAGAATTTTGAAAAATTTGTCAGATAATTTCAAATGTCCGATAAGAATATTCTCATTACAGGCGGAGCGGGGTTCATAGGATCACACGTGGTGAGGCTCTTCGTGAACAAATATCCGTTGTATAATATTATTAACCTCGACAAGTTAACCTATGCAGGCAACCTTGAGAATCTTAAGGACATTGAAGGCAGGCCGAATTATCATTTTGAAAAAGGAGACATCCTCGACATTGCGTTTCTCGCGGAGACGTTTAAGAAATACGACATCCATGGCGTTATACACCTTGCCGCAGAATCTCACGTCGACAGGTCGCTGCACAATCCTGCCGAATTCGCGCAGACCAATATCATTGGTACGCTGAATCTGCTGACTGCTGCCCAAACGTTCTGGGGCGAAAAACTTGATGATAAAAGATTCTATCATATTTCTACCGATGAAGTCTATGGTTCGGCGGATCACGGTGAATTTTTTACAGAAGAAACACGAATAGATCCCCAGTCTCCCTACGCAGCTTCAAAGGCCGGAAGCGACCACTTTGTTATGGCCTTCGGAAACAGCTTTGGGTTGCCTGTGCTGATCAGCCGCTGTTCAAACAACTACGGCCCCTTTCATTTTCCGGAGAAGCTTATTCCATTAATGATCTACAATATTCTTAATGACAAAGCTTTGCCGGTATATGGGAAAGGTGAAAATGTAAGGGACTGGTTATTTGTTGAGGACCACGCCCGGGCAATAGATGCCATATTCCACGAGGGAGAACCGCAAAATGTATATAACGTCGGGGGTAATAGCGAGTGGAGGAATATCGACCTTGTCAACTTCCTTTGTTACACAATGGATCAGAAGCTCGGACGCGAAGACGGAACTTCAGCCAGGCTCATCACTTACGTCAAGGACCGGGCAGGACATGACCTGAGATATGCAATCGACGCCTCCAAGCTCATCAGCGAAACAGG
>JANNPM010000061.1:0-11104 GCA_031400145.1 Chryseolinea sp.
TATTCTCTTTTGCATTTTCATGTGTTAATAATTGTTTTTCCGTAGTCACATGGAATCGCATGGTTAATTAACATCCTTTTGGGTGAACGCAGTGCATGACGATTTCATGTGTTAATAATTGTTTTTAGTTGTCACATGGAATGGCCAGACCAAATTATCATCCCTTTGGGTGAACGGGGTGCATGGCCATTTCATAGTGTTAAAAAAGCTTGGGCTGATGGCAACGCTCACAGAACAATGCAATTTTACTTCGAGAATCTTTTATAACGACGTATAATAAGTGTATTTCTGGGATACTTTTTCTGATCTTGCGAAGGAATTACATCGCATTCTTCTTTCGCAAAAATCGTCGACTGATTTTTCAACGAGTTGTAGAGCTGGGCTATTTTGCAGACCAAACGCAGCCACGCGGCTCTCTTGTACGTTGTTGGCCTGAAGTCGTCTACACGAAGGGGGTTAAATGATTTTGAAATTCTTGTATTCGCCCGGTGATCTTTATAGCGCGTCATACTATCTTTGACAGTATCAAGATATTTTCGTGGATAACTTCATCTCCCTGAATGTAAAATGCCCGGTCACTATCGGGCGAAATTGCCGCCAGCGCTTTGTCAGTTTCTTGTGCAAGCACACCGCCCCCTTTGCGGAGGCTGTCATCCCAAACTGTTTCAAGGATACGTATTTTTTCTGACTGGATGCTTCTTATTAAATCCAATGTTCCATCATCTGAGTTTCCAACACATACGACTACTTCGTCGCAAATTGGGAGAATAGACATGATGACTGCAACGAAATGCTATCCTATTATTTATACAAACCCCATATGAAGCAGATATTCTTTTTTTTGATTTTGGTGCTTACCGTCCATGCTAACGCCGTCGCCAAAAAAATTGAAGGCACGATTATTTTTGAAAATGGCACCGAGCGTGTGGTTACGTTTAAAATTCCTTTTCGATTCCTGTCTGGCCGTGCCAATTATCAAAGCCTGCAACATCGCGTCAAATTTTTCGACAACGGCAAAAAGATGGTTCTAAAGCCGGGAGAGATAAGTGAATTCAGGTTCAACTATCGAAACGAAACGGTGCGGATGGTGTCGATTTCGCACACAGGACTTGAAGGACTTTTTGCAAGGAATAAGGCCATTTTCCTCAAGCTGGAAATAGATGGTGCACTGCGTTTATTCAGGTATTATGCAACCCGTGTCAGCGGCGGTTACGGTTCGACGTATTCTTACCAGACAGAAGAATACTATTTGCAAAAGGATGGAGGAAAGCTCAAACAGCCAAAAGGCTTGTCATTCAGGAAAGATATGGTGGAGTATCTGAGCGACTGTCCATCGCTTGCCGATAGGATTAAAGACAAAGCCTTCAAGAGAAGAGATCTGGAAGTTATTGTTATATACTACAATAAGAACTGCCGGTGAGTGGATCGCAGATGTAAAAGAAAACTATCCTCTTACCCATTGAAGAATCTGGAAGACCTTCTGCCTCATGGTAAAGCAAATTTTGCAACTTTTCCGGTTCGATTGTGTAATGGCTGGTGTTTACCATTACCATATAAGAGAAGAACTTTATTGACCAATAATAAAATCTTCCACATCGGTAAATCTGAAACGTAAAAAATTCATTTACCAAACGTGCTGTTTTCACAAATAAACGCGTTGAGCATAGAAACTCACACGGGAAGGCGTAAACGAAAACCTGGATGCCTTAACGAAGTTTATCAAGTTTATCTGTGGTAAGGGATATGAGGTAGAATCGATCAGCGAAGGATACACTGGTTATATTTGGGCGTACAGAAGGGAGCATTAGAGCAAACTTCCCATACCCTCCAGAGGGCATGTATAAACCACTTCAACAGGTTATTGCCACCACTCCCCACCCGGCATACCTTTGTGTGCAAGCTCTAAATAACCTCCGATCCCTTATGAAAATGCTTTACGTTGTTTTACTCGTCTCTGTGTTACTCAATGCCAACGCGGCGGCACAACATTCAGGTTCAGTGCGCGGTACCGTCAAAACCTCGGATGGTAATCCAGCCGAATTTGTGAACATAAAGCTTGAAGGCACGGCCAAAGGAGCCACTGCCGGCAAAGACGGTTCCTTTTTAGTCAGTCTCGTCGCTCCGGGCACATACACAATCAGCGCATCTTTCATAGGTTTGGAAAGCCAGAAGCAGACTATTCAGGTAAAGGCAGGCGAAACGATCGAAGTTAGTTTTACGCTGCTGGAAAGTGCGGCACAACTTCAGGAAATCGTGGTGTCAGGAAGTCGGCTGCGCCACGAAAGTCAGTTTGTGTCGAAGATGTCCTTGAAGAATATGGAGAATCCCCAGGTATACAATGCAGTATATGCTGAGCTTTTGAAACAGCAAGCCATTACCAACTATGATGATGCCCTCAACAATGTTCCGGGTATCCACAAACTCTGGGAATCAACGAGCCGCGGTGGTGATGGTGCGGCCTACTATGCGCTGCGTGGATTCGAAGCCCAGGCAACAATTCTGAACGGGCTTCCTGGATTGACAAATGGTAGTCTAGATCCCCAAAACATCGAGCGCATCGAAGTGATCAAAGGTCCATCGGGAACGCTATACGGCAGCAGCCTTATCTCTTACGGCGGATTTATCAATACCGTAACAAAGATGCCCTACACAGGATTCGGCGGGGAGATTGGATATACCGCGGGAAGCTTTGGCCTGAATCGTATCACCGCGGATATCAACACGCCCCTCGGCAGTAAGGAAGATGTCTCACTGCGTTTAAATGCCGCCTATCACACTGAGAATAGTTTTCAGGACGCCGGTTTTCGCAATTCCTTCTATGTTGCTCCTTCCATTTCCTACAAAATCAACGATAGAATTTCATTTCTGGTGATGGTGGAATTCATGCAGGAAGAGAAGACAAATCCGATGATGCTTTTCCTCGGACGAAGCACTCCGCTGCAATTTAAAAACATAGAGGAGCTCAATTATAACACCAAACTCTCCCTGACGAGCAATGATATCTCAATTCAAACACCCCGTTACAACCTTCAGGCGCAAATGATGTATAAGATCTCTCACCAATGGACGTCACAGACGGTGTTATCCCGTGGTTCCGCCCATTCAAAGGGATACTATTCTTACTTATATGATAACGAGAATGGTGCTGGTGAATTTGGCCTATGGATGAGCTGGCAAAACGCGCAAACAGCCACAACAGACATTCAGCAGAATTTTATAGGCGATTTCAAGATTGGGGCAATGCGCAACCGCATAGTTGTCGGCTTGGATTACTTCAACCGCAACCAGCTTGACAACGGAACGAACTATGCATGGATACACAATGTAAATCCACAAGGAGAAGTTAACTATGTCGACCCACGTACGGACACTGAAGGCACACCTACTTACCTTTCGCGCGCCTCGGTAGATCCGGTGCTTGCACCGGCAGGCACGAACAATAGCAATTCAAAAGACCACACCTATAGTGCGTACGCCTCCAACGTCATTAACATCACGCCATCGCTTATTGCCATGGCATCTCTGAGAGTCGACTACTTTGATACAGAAGGGGACATTAACTCAGACGACGATGATTATCACCAGACCGCCTTATCCCCGAAGTTTGGGTTGCTGTATCAGGTTATTCCCGAAAAGCTATCTGTATTTGCAAACTATATGAATGGTTTCCGTAACGTTAGTCCTGCGATGGTGGCAGACCCTGACGGCACAAACAGAAGGATGAAAGCCTTCAAGCCGGAACATGCTGATCAGTTGGAGTTCGGTATTAAAGCCAGTTTATTGTCGGAGCGAGTTAATGCTACCATCAGCTACTATGATATCAATGTCACTGATCTTGTCACAGGTGATCCGACCAACGCTTTGAACAGTTTGCAGGGTGGAGAGGTAGAAAGTAAAGGCATTGAATTTGAACTTAACATAAGTGCTGCGAAAGGATTAAGCGTCATCGCCGGTTTTGCCCACAATGTCAGTGAAGTGCTGGAAGGCGACGAAGAGAATGTCTGGCTTGAAACAGGTAGAAGACCAATTTCCTCCGGACCAAAAGATCTTGCTAACCTTTGGGCGTCTTACACAATCATGGCCGGCAAACTGGAAGGATTGGGACTTGGCGTTGGTGGAAACTACAGCAGCTCATCGAACATTCTCAACAGCAAAGTAACAGGTGTTTTTACACTTCCAGACTACACCGTTATCAATGCTTCAGCATTCTACCAGATCGATAAATTCCGGATAGGACTTAACCTGAATAACATTGCTGACAAAAAGTATTTTACAGGCTATTCGACGATCAATCCTCAAAGGCCAAGAAACGCTGTGATCAGTCTTTCTTATAAATTTTAGACTGGTAAGCAGGCAGAGCAAATGATTTCAGTTGACATCGTATCACAAGTTATTGGATACCATTCAGTCCGCGTAAAGTAAGTTCCGTCATTTCGGGTTCCGATATGACGTAATCAAAACGAATCCCGCACTTGCAAACGCATAGTCCTTAACCTAGTAGTCCGCGAACGAAAACGATTTCTTATAATCTAGCGGAGTTTGTCCGGTGTACTTTTTAAAAACATTTCTAAAATAGCTTTGGTCTTCATAGCCTGTCTCATAGCAGATATTCTTAATGGTTACCCTATCCTGTTCTAATAGTTTCTTAGCTAATTCAATTTTTACCCGCTGAATATATTCCGAAGGAGTATTACCCGTTGCATTTTTGAATCTTCGTATAAAAGTTCTTTCGGCCATCGACGCCCGTTCCGACAATTCGGATACAACTAATCTAACGGATGCATTATTCTCGATGTACGTCTGAATATCGGCGATCTCTTCATCGCCGTGATTTTTTTGAGCGCTAAAAATGGAGTAGCTAAGTTGTGAGTGCTTCCCCTTCTCAACCAAAAACATTTTAGCAGCGTAGGTTCCAATCTCTTTACCGTAATACTTTTCTACCAAGTAGATACATAAGTTTTGAAATGAAAGTGTTGACCCGCCAGTGATTGTCTTGCCGTTGTCAACAATGATTTTTTCATCCTTCAACTTAACTTTTGGAAACATTGCTTTAAACTGAGTTGAAGCAAACCAGGAAGTGGTTGCCTCTTTTCCGTCTAAATGGCCGGTGGCCGCAACAAAAAACGCTCCATTACATGTACTGCACAATACAGTTCCTTTCTTGTACTGGTCCTTCATCCATTCTATAAAACTGCGATGTTTTGCTAATAGGGCCGGTAAATCACCTACAATTGCTGGAACGATAATCATGTCGGCTTTCTTGCAGTTTTCAAGCGTAACATCGCAGGTAATTTCAAAACCATTATTGTGAACTGTCTTGCCCTTATCGATAGATACCAGTTCCACATCGAACCATTTCTGCTTGCGCTTAGGCAGATGGTGATAAAAGTTTTCCGTCAACTTCAACATATCCATCATGCCAACAACAGAGGCTGAAACACAATCCTTAAATACGGCAATGACTACTTTCATGGGAGTTGCTATTATTGTCTGGCAAAAATACGAACCAAAGACGGCATATCAGCCAATAGTATTTTGCCAAAAGTGTATGGCAAACCTGCCACTGCTTACCCATGTAGCGCCTGCGAAACTGGTTTCTACCCCTTTTAGAACCAGTTTTAGGACTTTTGATATCTCTTTATCTAGCGAAAGCGCTGGAGCTAGTCAAAGGTTGCCCGTATTCAATGGGAGGTAGCGTTGAAGTTCGTCCGGTAATTACCTTCTAGGTGTAAGTAAGATTACAAATGGAATTGGTGGTCTGTGACGCACACAGACGGTCAGTATTTCACCCTGGTATTCGAATCTATCTTCTGAACCTGTTCCACAACGTTGTTGTGCTCACCCCATGCGTGTAGACTGTCCAAGATTGGAATAAGCGATATCGCCATTGCTGTTAGTGTGTATTCTACCCGCAGTGGCACCTCCAGAAAAACCTTACGAGTAATTAACCCATCGTTTTCTAATTCTTTCAATTGCTGCGTCAGCATTTTTTTTGAGATATGTGCGATTTTCCGTTGAAGATCTCCGAACCGTAAAGTGCCTTTGCGCAGCTGCCATACAATAATAAGTTTCCAACGACCGCTGATCAATAGAAGCGAACTTGTCAGTGGACAATTATCAGTCATCCGTTGCTTGTTCAAAGAGTGCGTTGAATTTAATTTATTCATACTGAGGTCGGTAACTTTTTGGTAACCTGTTTACAATTTCGTTCCTTCTTGGAACACGGGGCATGAAAATATAGTTTTGCTCATGCATACATTGAATACATGGGTAAAATAACGAATGTTGCAATTGAAAGGGACTGGAGATATCGCATGTCTGGGTGCCTCGTTACACTATGGAACGGGACAAATTTTTATCTTTGGTCTACAGCCATCGCGGACATGCGAAAGGTTTCTCAGGGCAAGAAGTATAGAAAAGTAAACAAATCTTTATCAATACAATCATGAATTCTAGCAAATTACTTTCGCATTACTCACTCGGATCTTTAAAGCTAAGTAATAGAGTGGTGATGGCACCGATGACAAGAACACGTGCCGATTCGAAAACTGATGTTCCGAATGCGATGATGGGCCTTTACTACGCTCAGCGTGCAACAGCCGGCCTTATCATTTCCGAGGCGACTCACGTCTCAACGCAGGCTATCGGTTATCAAAACGTCCCTGGAATATTCTCAAAGGAACAAATTGAGGGCTGGAAAACTATAACAAGCTCGGTACACCAGCTTGGAGGCAAAATGATAATCCAGTTGTTCCATACGGGTCGGTTGTCTCACCCCTTTTTTCAACCCGGTGGCGCTTCTCCCGTTGCGCCATCGGCTATTGCCGCAAAAGGGCCAATGGCATTTATCGCTGGCTATCATAACCAAACCATCCAGGTTCCTTTCGATCAGCCCAAAGAACTAACGTCAACCGAGATTGGCGATGTGGTAAATCAATTTATTGACGCCGCGCAAAATGCCATGGAGGCGGGTTTTGATGGTGTAGAAATTCACGCCGCCAACGGCTATCTTCTCGAGCAGTTCATCAATCCACACACCAATGCCCGAACCGATGCGAATGGAGGATCGATAGCGAACCGTTGTAAAATCATTGTCGACATTGCGGCCGCTGTATCGTCCTTTATCGGGACAGACCGCACCGGGGTAAGGTTATCGCCTTTCGGAACGTTGCATGATATGCAGCCTTTTGAGGAAGCGGAACAAACCCACCTTCATCTCGCGAAAGAGTTACAATCACTGAACATCGGGTACCTGCATCTGTTCAATCAGGCTGCGTTTGGCACTGGCGAATTGCCTCGACCATTTTTGGAAAAGATCCGAAACCATTTCAGTAACACAATCATTCTCTGCGGAGGCTTCAACCAAGAGTCCGCAGAGGAAATTTTGCAGTCAGAGCTTGCTGACATGGTCGCATTCGGGCGTCCCTTTATTGCTAACCCTGATCTTGTCAGAAAGTTTTCCACCTCAATGCCCCTAAAGGAGTCAGACCAATCTCATTGGTATGGCACCAATGGAGCTAAAGGCTACGTAGACTATTTCGCACTAAATGAAGACCTTAAGCAGCAAACATCTTTTGAGAGGCAAGTACAAAATGCCTGAAGATTTTGAACCAACACGTGCCGGAAATTAGCACTTCGAAAACACGTAAATGCAATTATGATGACAGAAAACGAGATTGCTCAAATGCTTGATCAGCTCATCGCCCTGGTGTCAGCCGGGAAGCCCATGGAAGCATTTGACAAATTTTACCACCCCGACATTGAAAAAACTGATTTAGACGGCATACCACATCATGGTAAACTAGCCAATGAAAAAATAGGCTACGAATTGCTGTCCAAAGTAAGGGCAGTACGTGACTTCAGTGCTGTTGGAAAGATTATCAAAGGTCAGCGAAGCTTTCTCGTCTGGTCTCTTGACTTTGATCATGCAGATCAGGGGAGAGTTGCTGTAGTGCAGGTAGCCATCCAAGACTGGAAAGATGGGTTGATCGTAAAAGAACGCTTCATTGCATAAACCGAATACAATATTTTTAAAAAAACATTGATCATGCTAATTAGCCCACACCGAATTTTGGAGATAAGGCAATACTGATTAATCAAGGGAGCCCCTTTTGCCAATGAACATTTACGAGAGGAACATACTGAAATATAAGGCTGCGGTTGGCGCCCTAACGAATTCCTCTAATCGGCTTTCAGCGTTCAGACTGATTAGCTTTGTAGCTGCCGTGATACTCATAGTGATTATGTTAGCTGGCGGGTTGGCTGGCGGGATATTAATTGTCGTTCCAATATTTATAATTGGTTTTGGATTCCTTGTACAGCGCCACAACCAAATTGACAACACCACGAAGTATAACACAGCCCTAAAGGAAATAAACCAAGATGAGCTGTTACGAATACAGAGCGATTTGTCACGTTTTCCAACGGGGCAGGCATTTAATGACCCAAATCATCCTTACCTTTCGGACCTCGACATTTTTGGAAAGCACTCAATATTTCAACTCATTAATCGGACATCAACGGAGTCCGGTGCGGCACTGCTGGCTGATTGGCTGTCAGGTCCGGCTCCTGATGAAGTGATTTTGAAGAGGCAACGAGCAGTTCAGGAACTTTCCGCGAGGCTCGAGTGGAGGCAGGAATTTCAGGCATCAGGGATAGTATATGGTCATGCCACCGGTGACTATGAAAGATTGTTAAATTGGATGAGGATACCATCTAAGGCGTTGACGCACAAGACAAAATATTTATCAGTTATTATTCCATTGTCATTATTATCAAGTGGGGCGTTGGCGTATTTTGTTTACCAATTTTTATTTTTAGGGAATCTTTTCGGTTCCTTTCCGCTGATAATAGTAATGCTGGTTAACTCCACGGTGTTAAAGCAAGCAGTCGGCAAGGTGGTCGTAGAGACGACCAAAAATATTAGTCAGAATATAATTTTACTGCGTGGATTCAGGTCTCTTATACTGAAGGTCGAACGGGAGAAATTCAATTCAGAAATTCTAAGGGCGTGTCAGCGTGTCTTTGTGCATGACAACCCTCCTGCATCATCCAAAATAGGAAGCCTGAATAAAATACTGGAGGTGTTCCAGTTAAGAGGAGCAAAGCATGAGTTTAATAATCCTTTCTACTCCATATTCAACGGCCTGTGGTTTATTGATGTGTACCTCCTTTTACTGACTGAGAAATGGAGAGAGATAAATGGGCCGTCTTTTGAAGCTTGGTCTTCGGCCGTAAGCGAATTTGAGGCACTGAGCAGTATTGCCGGTTTCCACTATGCGAATACTTCATTCGTTTTCCCGGAGATCACACGAGAAGGTAGTATGATTAGGCTTGAAAAAGTAGGCCACCCTCTGATAAATTTCCAGGGAAGAATAAGCAATAATTTCAGTTTAAAGGATCGTGGGGAAATTGCTATCATCACCGGTTCAAACATGGCTGGCAAAAGTACTTTCCTGCGAACTATAGGTGTCAATATCGTTTTGGGCCTTATGGGTGCACCTTGCTGCGCGAGCGTTGCTCAGCTTTCTAATGTCCGGGTGTTCTCAAGTATGCGCACACACGACAGTCTATATGAGGGTGTATCGTCATTTTATGCCGAGCTAAAAAAAGTGGAGCAGTTGTTAGCACTTACAAGTAGCGGCTATCCTACTTTTTTCCTGTTGGATGAAATGTTTAAAGGAACCAACTCTAAAGACCGCCGCACGGGTGCCTTTTCATTAATCAAGCAGTTGAAAGATCTTGGTGCGTCCGGGATTGTATCGACACATGACCTGGATTTTGCTGCGTTCGCAGAGGAGGTTATGGTTGTTGCTAACTACAGTTTTAACAGCAAACTTCATAATGATGATTTAGTTTTTGACTACAAGCTAGTTGACGGGCTATGCAGCGATTTTCACGCCAGCGCGCTTATGAAAAAGAGTGGCATACGCATCATTTCCGACAAAAGCCGTTAACGTGTGGAATCTCAATAACGCCGCTTCAGCGGGGCACAAACTTTCCAATTCTTCCATTGTTGCCCGTTAAAAAGACACCGCTTCCCTTTTTTGCTTTTCTGCACGCATGAAAACTGTCGGATGATATTTTTGACCAATTCATGCCCTCGTTTTCAGAAATGTCTACACCGTTTAGCCCGCATGTAATAAGACTTTTGTCTGAGATGAATTCCACGCAGGACCGATATCCGCCTGGGGGCGCAATTGGCGGATTCCACGATTTGCCGCCATCTTTGCTGATAAAGCAGTTTTTTGTTTTCGAAGTATCTGCAGTAAAGTCGCCACCCACGGCAATCCACAACGACGGTAAATTTGCAGGCGATGTGCGGATAGCCAACGAGTTGGCGCCGGTAGATGATTTTGATTGGTCGAATGGCATCTCGTTTGAACTGTTTTCAGACAGCAGCCTCGATTTTTTTCCGCCTGTCACGAAAAAGTATTGACCGCCTTTTATAGCTCTTATGTTGGTACCGCTGGAGGCAAAGCAACCTTCGGTGCTATCGGCTGCAGGAATCGGTTTTCGCTGTTCTGTCCAAGTCTTACCGCCATCTGTGGTATGTGCGACGAAAAGCTTTCCCTGCACTGCATCACCCACAACGGTACCCGCCAAGTTGTCGGAAAAATCCATCGCGTCAAGAAACATTCCTTTTGCGCTATTCTCGTAAACGCGCTTCCATGTCGCGCCGCCATCGACGGTACGAAGAATGTGGGCAGGGCTGGCGATAGCAATGATAACAGCTATATCATCATCGAATGCCTCGATATCCCGGAAATCGCGGCTTTCATATCCGGGAACCGTACGCCACAACCATGTCTTACCCCCGTCCGTGCTCTTACCTATTGTGCCTTTGCTGCCGCTTACCCAGATTATCTTATCTGTAACGACGCTTAAGCCCCGCAGGCTTAGGTCTTTGTTTTCATGGAGTATTTCAATTGTTTGGCCGTCGGAAAAAGTCACCATAAGAAGGAATAAGATACTCAGGGCACTTTTCGATGATAAAGCTTGTATCATGAGTTGGAAATTGATTGTTACCGGAGTACTTCTGACTGCACGGAGTAGCGGTAAAGTTATCTGCCAAGTTATTAAATTGTCGAGTTAACAAGAGTTC
>JANNPM010000398.1:0-4480 GCA_031400145.1 Chryseolinea sp.
CACCCGCACGATTTTAACGCAAGGAGAAATCAAAGCCTTATACGAAACCTGTAGCACCCTGAAAGAACGCGCCATCCTTCACCTGTTTTATGGTTGTGGATTACGCAAAAGTGAAGGCGAAAAGCTAAACGTGAACGATGTACAGTTCAGAAGCAAAGTATTGTATGTGAAAGAAGGTAAAGGGAGCAAGAGCCGGGCCATTCCTATGAGTGAACGGATTAGTGAAGATTTGAAATCCTACCTGTACCAGGAGCGAAAAGCGAAATACGGAGAGCAAGCGTTTATTATCAACAAGCGAGATACACGCATGCGTGGTGATGGTTTTAGCAAAGTATTGAAGGAACTTCAGGAACGCACCACGATTAGCAAGTCCATAAGCCTTCACAGCTTACGCCACAGCATCGCCACGCATTTACTGGAACAAGGTGTAAGCCTGGAGCACGTGAGGGATTTTTTGGGGCACCAGCACCTGGAGAGTACGCAGATTTATACGCACGTCAGTAAGTATTAAGCTGCGCGACAATAAACATAAATCTTTACAAGTACAAGACCTGTTTACCACATTGGAACTTGAACTACTGCTCGAGCGAAAAGAACGCTACGCAGACCTACAAACCAGAAACCAGGGGGTCATCAGCTTACTGATCTATCAAGGATTAACCGGAGAAATGGCAGCGTTAACCGTACAAGATATCAACCTGGGAGAAGGCATGATCAAGATTAAGGCAACACCCAAAACCAATGCAAGAGGAAGCTGAAGACAAAGCAAATTATGCTACTGCATAAATATATGAGTGAAACAAGGCACTGCCGAAAGCGGAGAAGGCATACATTACCTGGTGAGTACATACAAGAAACTTTTTGCAGATCGGAACCTGAATCCGAAAACGATCCGCATGAGTGTGATCACCAACTTATTGAAAGAAGGAAAGGATTTACGATTAGTACAAACTTTTGCAGGTCATAAATATCCAAGTGCCACGGAACGATATAAACAAAGCGGCATTGAGGAATTAAAACAGGTTATTCAAAAGCTTCATCCGCTGGGGTGAAAGTCGTATCTTTGAAAATAAAATCATTAGGGATATGGATTTACAAGGTGAATTGAGAGAAGGGCTTCATAAAATGATTGAACAGATAAAGGATGTTAGCATTTTACAAGCCGTGTATGTAATCCTGGATCGTGAAAAGAAGCGTGAGGAAAAGGAGACTGATTTTTATGATACGTTAAATCCATTGTTGCAAGCATCTATTGAGCGTGGGCTGGAACAAATAAAAAAGGGGGAAACAGTGCCTCATGATGAAGTCAGAAAGCGTTATGAGAAATGGCTGAAATGAGAAGAATTGAATGGTCGTTGGAAGCCCGATCCAACTTAGATAACATCATCACTTATTTGGAAAATGAATGGACAGAAAAAGAAGTGAGAAATTTTTCTGAACGTTTAGAAAAGCAATTATCATTTTTACTTCAAACACCAGAGGTTTACAAAAAATCTTTAAGGAAGGTCTTCGGGAATGTCAGGTCACTAATCACAATACACTTTTTTACACCTATGACGATGAGAAGTTATACATCGTTACAATTTTTGATAACAGACAAGATCCCCAGAAGTTGAACCCGTGATTGCCAGGGAATAACATGCATCAATTTATCCAAGAGCCTGCCCCGAAATACCCTCACGCTCCCGCCACGCACAAGCCATCGCTCCTTCCTGGCATCCTTCGGCATGCCACAAGGTAGAAGCGGAGTGCTCGCGCGCAAGTTGTTCAGGCCTCGCAGCACAAGTCACGCCAGCAGCGCATGCACACACAACCCACGCTTCGGCTGCTGTCATGCCTTATTCAGACTCGGACGTTTTCCATTCCTTCGTTCCTCAGTCATTACAAACTCACTTCACAACTTGTGCTTGCACGGTCTGTGGCCGCCTTTGTCCCTTGCGGGGGGATAAGGAGGCGGCCACAGCCCCATTGTTCGTGCGCGCCTTGATCCGCGCCAGGCTCCCCCGCACCCCCACACGCCTGGCGCGGGCGCGCATGGACTCACCGTTCATTGCGGATAGGAAAGTTCATCGGTTATCCAGGTGAGCAGAAATACAAAATACAAGTGTGCAAGCTTTAGCAGCGCCATGAAAGGCATGGTGATGAAGATCATGGGCAGTTGGCTTGCATCATTTTTTTGAAGCTGATCCCGCCATAAAGTTTTGTGTCCTGAATAGAGATTGGAGCGAGCGTGATCACCTTCAAAAAAACGTTAACCTTTCGTTCGCCCTGGGACTTTGATAAAAACTACCGAAAATAGGCAGCAGCAAGATGTACAGATGTTTACACATTTGGTTTTTTTTACTTGCCTCGGAACTCGGCTCCTGGCGCTGGTTTTTTCTTCAAATGAAAAAAGAAAGTATCTTTGAACCGCACACAGTAAACCACTGGAAAGAAGTTCTTTGAAACACGGTGTCGGGGCTGAAAAAAGTTTTGCCTGAGAGTTGTACAGGGTTGTATAGATATGGATTTAATGGGAAGGAGAAGGATGATGGCCATGAGTTTGGGAATACTACGTATGATTATGGGTTTAGGATCTACAATCCGAGTATAGCGAAGTTTCTTTCGGTCGATCCGTTGACAGCTTCTTATCCGATGTTAACACCTTATCAATTTGCTAGTAATAGACCGATAGACGGTATTGATCTGGATGGACTAGAGTATTTGAGTTCTGAAGATGCAAGAGTGGAATTTAAGGCCGGCAGGCTTCAGTTGAAAGTGGAAAACTTTCATAACATCAATTATAATGCTTGGCAAAGAGCAAATGGGGATCCGAAGAATTGGAAAAAAGGAGAAATTGGTTTAGACCGTACAGTTGCAAATTTAACGGTTATTACACCTAACAATGCCCCCCAAGCTGATGCTATTCCGGGCGATGATTTACCAAATAATTCTAAGTCACAGTTCGATGATGGAATTGAATCTGCTAATGGCATAACGAAGGTACCTGCCACCAAAGGAGCTAAGGCTCTAGGCAAGGGCGGTGCCGTGTTGGACTTTATTGTTTTTGCCGGAGAGCAGTATATGAGTTGGGCCTTGAACGATGATCGCGAGAAAATAGGTGAGCACAAAGGTGTAGCAGAAAAAGTTACTGACGATATGAACGCGGCTTTTGAGAAGGGTATGATTCCGGAACAGTACCAAAACCAAGCAGACATAACAAACATAATGAATGTTATTCTTCAAGGCGTCAACAATTCAGACGACCAAGGCATATATGATGTTGGAATGAAGATATACAATAGCATCTCTCAACCATTTGAGATTAAGCACTCCAGTAATGCTCCTGGAGCAGATGCTACGAGGGTCAATCAGACATATAAAGTTCCGAAGAAGGAAGCTTCAGAACCTAAAAGGAAAGACTAAATGTAATGGTTATGTACAGGACGTTATTTTCAATTTGGTTGCTGATGTTGATTTTTTTTACGTCTTGCAAAAGTAAGGTTGAAAAGACGATGGAAGGTTCTTGGAGTATTGACACAATTATTTACAAGCAATATGAAATTCAAAATTGCTTATCTGTAAACATTTTTTCTTTTAAAGAATTGTCTTGTAATCTTCCAATTACGAGAGAAAGATGTGAAGATCTAGTGGTTGAATATGAAGGAGAGGGCCAATGGGAAGTAGAAAAGACAGATAGTATACCATTAGTCCTTAAAATTGAAACTAAGAACATGATATTCTCCGGAGTCCATAGAATGACCTTTAGAAAGGATGAGCAGAACAAGTTATTAAAGATGGAGTTAAGATCGGACAGCCTGTACGTAATATGCCGAAAGGGTTTGTTTGATTATGACGGTAACCAAGATCTGGTCAATGATCTTATTAAAATAAGTCATTAGGTTGTTTAGGCTTTCCATGAATGATAATTAAAAGCCCAAGCGAAGAACTTGGTTTGGGTTTTTTTTGCATTGCGATCATGTTTCATTAATGGGCATACGTTTTTTTTGTTCTGACATCGCGCAGGAAAGCATCGAGCAGAGCCAGCACGTGTTCTCTGTCTTTCTCCTGGAGACTTTCAATCTCCTGGAGACGTGTTAAAGTTTTTTTATCAAATGAAGCATTGACACCTTCACCCACCAGGAAGTCAAGCGATACGCCTAAAGCATCGGCAATCCGTTTTGCAAAGTCGATAGAAGGCTCTGCTTCTCCACGTTCATACTTCCCTATAATCTCACGGGATACATTACTCTCCTTAGCCAGGTCCGTTTGAGACCAACCCTTTTCCTTGCGTAAAGCATCAGGCTACGGGATAAGAAAACAAAGGCGCTTCAAGTGCAAGACCTGTTTACCCCAACACAATTGGAATTACTTCTGGAAAGGAAAGAACGCTACAGCGATTTACAAATCCGAAACCAGGTGGTGATCAGTTTGCTGATCTATCAAGGTTTAACCACCGGAGAGATGGCAGCGTTAACCGTGCAAGACATCAACCTGGAAG
>JANNPM010000082.1:0-15123 GCA_031400145.1 Chryseolinea sp.
TGCATGCGGGTGGTAAGTTTGACAAGAATACGTACAAGGTTTCCGGTGGACTTCATGGCGTAGGTGTTTCCTGCGTGAATGCATTGAGCGAAAGGTTGCTGGTGACTGTCTATCGTGAAGGCAGGATATTCGAACAGGAGTACGAACGTGGTCATCCAAAGTATCCCGTCAGGGTGATTGGCGAATCCACTAAACGTGGTACCTCCGTTAACTTCCTTCCGGACAAAACTATCTTTGCCATCACAGAGTATAACTATGAAACGATAGCCACACGGTTGCGTGAGCTATCTTTCCTGAATCCGGGCATAACGATCACGTTGAAGGATTTGCGTGAGAAAGACGAGAATGGAGAACCGCGTAAGCAGGAGTTTCATTCCGTGGGTGGGCTCCGTGAGTTTGTTGCCTATATCGATGCAACGCGCGAAAAGCTTATTCCCGAACCGATTTATATTGAAAACGATAAAGGTGAAATACCAGTTCAGGTAGCCCTTGGATATAATACCTCCTTCAGCGAGAATCTTGTATCGTATGTTAATAACATTAACACGCATGAAGGCGGAACACATGTGGCAGGGTTCCGCCGGGCGCTTACCCGTACATTGAAAAATTACGCCGATAAATCCGGCCTGCTCGAAAAAGTAAAGATCGATGTCAGCGGGGACGATTTCCGGGAAGGGCTAACCGCCGTAATCTCGGTAAAGGTTCAGGAGCCGCAGTTTGAGGGCCAAACAAAAACCAAGCTCGGAAACTCCGATGTGATGGGTGCAGTGGATCAGGCCGTGGGCGAGGTATTACAATATTACCTTGAAGAGCATCCGCGTGAGGCAAAACTGATTGTTAACAAAGTCATTCTCGCGGCGCAAGCGCGTCACGCGGCCAAAAAGGCACGCGAAATGGTGCAGCGCAAGAATGTGCTGTCTGGCACGGGACTTCCCGGCAAGCTTGCCGATTGCTCCAGCGCCGATCCTGCCATATGCGAACTCTACCTCGTTGAGGGAGATTCCGCAGGAGGTTCCGCCAAGCAAGGCCGCGATCGTAACTTCCAGGCAATACTACCGCTTCGCGGAAAGATCCTAAATGTGGAAAAAGCCCAGGAACATAGAATTTACGATAATGAGGAAATAAAGAATATGATCACCGCCCTCGGTGTGAGCTTTGGAACTCCCGAAGACGACAAGGCGTTGAACATGAATAAGCTGAGATATCACAAGGTTATTATCATGACCGATGCGGATGTTGACGGAAGTCATATCCGTACCCTGATTCTCACTTTTTTCTTCAGGTACATGCGTGACCTGATAGAAAGTGGATACGTATACATTGCTTTGCCTCCGCTTTACCTGGTCAAGAAGGGTAAGGAGGAGCGCTATTGCTGGACTGAGGAAGAGCGTGAGGCGATCGTTAAACAGCTGTCTGGAGGTAAAGAGGATTCTGTGGGAATACAACGCTATAAGGGACTTGGAGAAATGAATCCGGCTCAGTTGTGGAGCACTACCATGGATCCGGCCAAACGTTCTCTGAAGCAGGTCAGCATAGAGTCGGCAGCGGAAGCAGATCATTTGTTTTCGATGCTGATGGGAGACGAGGTTGCGCCCAGGAGAGAATTTATTGAAAAGAATGCAAAATACGCCCGCATCGATATTTAGAATTTTTGATGGGTAAATTTATGGAGGAGTCTTTGATGACAACCGAAAGGATTGCTCAACAGATAGAAGAAAGTAATTATATCAGTCGTGATCTTAGCTGGCTGAAGTTCAATTACCGTGTGCTGGATCAGGCAAGGCATATTGACCGGAGTATATTCGACCGTCTTAAATTTCTTGCAATCACAGCATCAAACCTCGATGAATTTTGTACGATCAGGGTTGGTAGTCTTTACAACTATATCGACTATGGTAAGGAGCGTTTTGATTACAACGGTCTCCGTGAAGAGCCCTTCCGAAAGTTATTGCTTGTTGAAACGCAGAAGTTCTACAAGGATCAGAACGATTATTTTGTAAATAAGCTGAAACCTCTTTTCAGAAAGAACGGGTTCGCTATCGCAAGTTACAATGAGCTATCGCTTGAAAATACCCACAAGGTAAACGACTATTTCAACAAGACGATCTACCCGATGCTCACGCCGATGGTATTTGACACTTATCATACTTTCCCGGTGTTGATGAATAATCGCCTGTTTTTCGGGGTTGTTACCAAGAATCCCACGGATCACAATAATCTTCAGAAGGTTTCCTTCATACAGGTGCCGCAGAATCTTCCCCGTTTCTATGAATTAACGGAGGATGAAATGATCCAGTTCGTGCCGCTCGAAGAGGTGATGCGTAATAACATTCATAATCTTTTCAGGAATGTTGAGATTATCAGCGTAAACCTTTTCCGGATTAATAGAAATGGCGATTTCACATTAGAAGAGAGCGAGGATATCGAATCTAATTTTCTGGAGGATCTCAAACGCAAACTGAAGACCAGAAGATCAGGTCGTGTGGTAAGACTTGAGACCCTTGAGAATCCCGATCCATGGATGATGCGACTCCTGAAGATCCAATGGGACCTTGATGAGCACAACATATTTTATGTATCACAGGAAAGCCTCATTGACTTTTCCGGGCTCCAGCAGATCATCGGGCACCAGGAGTTCAAGAGCAAGCGTGTTCACCTTCCCGATCCTATCAAGCCGCTGAATTTTCCTGAGCACGGCAGCAGAGACCTCTTCGAGGTATTAAAGGAGCGGGACATATTGCTTCATCATCCATACAATTCTATGGAGCCTGTTCTCGAGCTTGTTGAAAAGGCCGCCGATGACCCTTATGTGTTATCGATAAAGATCACCATCTACAGGGTGGCCAGGGAATCACGCATCACGGCAGCACTGTTAAGGGCAGCGGAGAATGGAAAGCATGTCGCGGTTCTTTTTGAGGTAAAGGCCAGATTCGATGAAGAGAACAATTTACGCGAGGCCCAAAGACTGCAAAAAGCTGGCTGTTTCGTTATCTACGGTGTCGGTAATCTTAAGACCCATACCAAATTATTACTGATCGTAAGGAAAGAAGAGGCGGACAAGGTTTATCGTTACGTTCACCTGTCAAGCGGAAATTATAATGAAGCTACGTCAAGGTTCTACGTAGATATCGGACTGCTAACCACCAAGGAGATCTACGCGAACGATGTTTCGGAATTCTTCAATGTAATAACAGGGCACTCACAACCCTCGACCTACAGGAACCTGATCACCTCACCCCGTGATATGCGGATCCAGCTTTGTAACCTGATAAGGCGTGAAGCTGAAAATGCGAGGCAGGGGGTTGCTTCGGGTATTGTCATCAAGTTGAATTCTCTACAGGACAAGGAACTTATCGACGGGTTGTTTGACGCCTCGCAGGCGGGTGTAACAATTAAGTTAATAGTCAGAGGGATGTGCTGCCTCCGGCCCGGGCGAAAAGGGGTAAGTGAAAATATTGAGGTGATATCCATTGTCGGTGAGTACCTCGAACACTCCCGGATATATTATTTCCATAACGCCGGAACTCCGAAGGTATACATTGGCAGCGCGGATGCAATGGTGCGGAGCTTTGATCGCAGGATCGAATCCCTGTTTTTACTTGACGACGATTTTCTGAAGAAGCAGGCGATCAATAACCTGCGGTACAATCTTAAGGACAACGTCAATGCCTATACCATGAAAGAGGATGGAACTTACGTGATCAAAGAGCTGAACGGCGAACCGCTGTTTAATATTCACAAGGAATTCTTCCACGTTACCCGGGAGATCGTCATGGGGGCTAAGTTATTTTAGTCACCTGTTCGATTTTCCGTCGAAGAATACGCTTGTGTTATCATAGCCATCGGCTCGACCCGATATCCACGGTGTTGACGATAAT
This sequence comes from Chryseolinea sp., assembly GCA_031400145.1. Taxonomy (GTDB): domain Bacteria; phylum Bacteroidota; class Bacteroidia; order Cytophagales; family Cyclobacteriaceae; genus Chryseolinea. The sequence goes on from JANNPM010000082.1 coordinate 3,879, forward strand.
GACGGATGCAAATCCTGTAGATGATTCCGTATTGTCGCGTCTACAGAGAGCGGTCACTGTGGTAAAACCGAATTCAGGATAAACCAGTTCTTCCGTTAATATAATCCCTTGTGTTGCCGTCAACCGAAGCCGTTAGCGCGCCATTACCCTCAACGCAATTGGTGACCAGCGCCAGCAGTTCAATCGCCGGAACTGGCACTGCATGACTGTTCATTTATTATTCTTGTACTCGCACTCGACAAAACCGCTATTGGGTAATTTGATTGGGGTAGGTGTGGAGGTTCCATTATCATTGAGAACTATAAAGAGTTCGAAGGCAGATCCTGTTCCCTGGACCGTCGCCATTCTTAAAAAAGTCCTGCGTTCGGCAGGTAACGCAAAGCTCGGTATTACCATCTCCATCGACGTCTGCTCCTACGGGATATTCACGGTTAGTCCGGGACACACAGGCCTCCGGGGGGCCGGATGATCCATTCTGACGCGTTTAAACTATCTGAGTATTGTGATGCTTCCCGATCTGGGCCTGTTTTCTTCGCCGTCGCAGCGGATGAGATAGTAATATGCCCCATCAGGAAGTCTTTTGCTGCCATTAAAAGTACCTTCCCAATTATTCAGGTAGGGTTTTGCGTCGAAGACTTTAACACCCTTGTCGTCATAGATCGTTATCGCGCATTGTGGATATTCTTCGATGTTGCCAATGGTCCAAAACTGGCCAGTAGCATCCCTGTTAGGAGAGAAAAAAATGCTTGGAAGTAATTTGTTAACTATCGCTTCTCCGCGAACCTTAACTTCAATACTTGCCGTGCCTGTGCATCCATTGCCGTCTTGACCGGTGACGGTATAAGTCGTTGAAGAAGTCGGTGTGGCGGTCGTTTCGGCCTGATTGATTTCTGTTAATGTTTCGATCGGCGACCAAGTAAAGTCCAGCAGTCCGGTGGCGACAAGCTGTGTACTTTCCCCCTCATCAATTACCGCTGGCGTGGCTGTAGCTGTTACGACAGGCTCAGGGAGTCCAGTAATTTCCTGAATTGCCTTCAGGTTGCATCCGTTGGCAGCCACCACATTAACGGTATATTCCCCTAAAGCGCTCACCGTAATTGTCGGGGTTGTCTCACCAGTGCTCCAGGAGTAAGAACTGAATGAATTGTTCGTACCCAATATCAGACTTCCTCCAGGGCAAATCTCAAATTTGTTCTCAGCATTCGTGATGGCAGCGTCCGGAGCCTCGGTTATCGTAATAGACTTCGTGGAAGTTGCCGGGCAGGTATTGCTTGGATAAGACACGGTAAGACTTACGGTGAATGGACCGGAGTTTAGATATATATGCTTCGGATTGGAGTCGTCGGAAACTCCGGTATCGCCAAATTTCCACGCATGGCTTAATGTTGATTGGGCATCTCCTGTAGATTGATTAGTGAATGTTATCTCCTGGCCTTTGCAGGCCGTGGCGGGCATACTGAAAGTTGCCACCGGCGGCGTCACAACGGTGAGCGCTGCATGAGTCGACGATACTATCGGACAACCTGGATTGGTGGACGAAGCCTGAAAGTAATACTCACCAGATGAGTTGCGCAGCAGGCTTGAGCTCGTTGCGCCGGCAATTATACCATTTGTTTTCTCGTACCATTGATACGTGAATCCTGTCACAGTTGGATAGACCGAAAGATTTTTGAAATCCGGCTGACAAATGAGCGATGATCCTGTAAAGGCCACCTTAAATTCAGGAAGATCCACTGCTTCAACCTGTGTCGACTCTCGCCGCGCAACGCAACCGCTACTTGCCTTTACATCTACGTAGTAGGTGCCGGCATGCTTTAACTCAAAATTCGTGACGGGTGTTGGATTTAAACCCGTTCCGGTATAGTTGTTTGGCCCCGACCACTCATAGGTAAATCCCGGACCCAGGTCGTTGGATATTTGAAGGTTCAATGTCTTACCCACGCACACCGGACCATTATTTATTGGTAATGGATCAGCAGCGCTTCCGGCTGAAATGGTGACTTTTACACTGTTAGATTGCTCTTTGCAATCACCGCCTTCCGAGGTTGCAGTCACAAAGTATTCACCCGACACAGTAGGTGAATATTCATTGGTGCCAGCGTATTCGGCGCTGAGTGTGGCATTGGTCCATTCATAGGTAGTCCCTCCGCCGTTTGTTGCAGTTAGCGAAAGCGGAAATCCGGCGCATACATTAAATGGCCCGGGGGGATCAATAACCGGTACCATACAGGTCTTGTTACGGAAGACGGAAATCTTTGAAGCGATAACGTTAAGATTGTTGTCATCAATGCTCGTAAACGCAATGTCAGGCTTGCCATCTCCGTCTAAATCACAAATATTTATGTGCCTGTTGATGTAGGTAGTGGGTTGGATGTACTTGATGAAGGACAAGCTTCCCGGCGAACTCTTATTGTTGAGAACGGTGATTGACTTTTTTGTGATGGAAGCAACGGCGATCTCAGGCTTTCCATCGCCATCGAGATCGCCGAAATCTATGCCCCAAGGACTATCGTCAGTAGCAATACCAGGGGCGGCAATAAATTCAATGGCTGTGGCTGTACTTTGATTGCGAAATAGTCCAACCTCCGATGGCGTCAATAATTTAGTATAGGCTATGTCCGGCTTTCCATCACCGTCCAGATCTCCGACCCTGATGTTCTTGATTGGGACACCTACGGCCAGCTTGGTTACGTCGCCGGCAATGATTGCTCCGGGTGTACTCTTATTTCCAATGATGTAAAGATCTGAGTTAGTCTGAAACTGGCTCGTGATTATTTCAGGAAGTCCGTCTCCGTTCAAATCTTCTACCGCCAGCCCTTCGGTGCTTGCCGCTCCAGAAATGCCAATTTGAATAGGGGCAACTGGTGAAAAAGAAATCGAAGCTAATGTACTTTGATTCACCAGGACGATAACACTATTGGTGGCCGTAGACGTAAGGATCACCTCCGGCTTTCCGTTCAGGTCAAGATCCGCGATCTCAATCCGTTTGGGCCTCTTGCCCGCCAGTGTGATAACCAGCGGTGCAGAGAATGCGGTGTTACCAGGTCCGGTGCTGTTGTTCCTTAATATAAATACCTTATCCGTGGTACCGCTTCCCGTTGCAACAATGTCAGGCTTACCGTCACCGTTTAAATCTCCGCATTTGATATGTAAAGACAATGCAGCAATGTTGACGCCATATTTAACAGGGAAGGCTATCGTGCCTGGCGCAGACCCGTTGGCAAGTATTGTGAGTAAACCAGCGTTGTCATTTGCTGTAACGACATCCACCTTCTTATCACCGTCAAAGTCGCACATACAAAGGTCGTACAAACCGTCCGCGGTGGGAACACCTGCCGGGAAATCATATTGGCCTTGCAAATTTGCAAGCGCAAAAGGATAAGTACTGCTAAAATTCAGCAGAAACTGCTGATCAGTAACGCCGGTTAAACCGGAGGTCAGATTTGTAACGGATATCGTATGATAGGTTGTGCCGAAAGGAACCTTTACAACGAGCTGTTGGTCGGTGATTGATTGTATAACCCCGTGGGATGCGCCGAAAGTTACTGCAAGCTTGGTGGCGTCTGTTCCGAAGAACAAACCCTTAATCGTTATGAGCTCACCCATGCTTCCCATCACCTTATCGACGGCCTTTATCTCCGGCTTCTGCGCATCGGCGGCAGTAATCGTCATAATGGCGACGAATGCCGTTGCAGAGATAAATTTCAGTATAAATGATAGTCTCTTCATTTTATATGACTAAATGCCAAAATAGTTTCAAAATGTAACCCTTCGCTACTTCGGTGGCGTTACAATAAGAACCCGCGCATCTTTCAGTTTTGTAAAGTTCTTCAGGTTCCTCACTTCTTCATAAGCCTCCGCAGACTTAAGCGTTTCCAATACGTGTACATAGTACTTCTTGTCTTGCGGATTATAGAATACCTCAGCATTATACTTATCGGTGATCAATTTACGTTTATATGCATCAGCTGATGTAAAATCGTTAAAGATCCGGATCACAACGAAGTATCTCTTCTTGGCTTCTCCTTCTTCCTTGTTTATGACGTTAGGATCTTCCACCGTTTCCTGGAACCTTGCGGCGTGTTTCTCTACAAGTGGTTTGGTTAACGTGGAGCGAAGTACTGGCGCGGCGCGCTTAAACTTCCTGATTGAGCCCAACTTCAACCCAAGGATCACCTCATGTGAGCCCTGCGAAAAGCCGTCGGCAGGCTGATTGCCCGGCTCATATGAGTATCCAATTACCAGGCGGCGCAGATTAAAGCCAAGATTACCCGTAAACCCATAGGGCAACCGGTATGATGCACCAAGCCAGAAACTCTGCGTCAGATTAAGCTTCGTCAGCAATTCAAACTGACTGTTGCCAAACTTTGAATATTTGTAGTTGAAATAGATCTCAAGAGGCGCAATCGCTTCTTCCGTTTTTATCTTTTGCTTAAGACCGCCTTTGTTCCTGGTTACAATCCGGCTCTCGACCTTTCTCCTGTAATAGATCGTTAGAAAAACATTGTCGGTAGGCGAGACAGTTGTATTTGTAAAGCTTGCATTGCTGTTAAACGCAGGCGAAAAAAGTTGCGGCAGGGAAATGCCAATGTTTAGTCCGCTTCCGGCCCGATAGAGCATTCCGAATCCCGCTTCCGGCTGAAGGTTGTTTGCGGTATAGTTTGCAATGGCCGGATCATTTGGATCTGTCACGTTGGTCAGATCTATTTGATTGGATATGGCGCCACCCGAAAGGCCGAGAAATAACCAGTTCTTTTGACCCAGGGGCACAGCGTAAGCATAGGACAGCGAAAAGTCTGTAGTATTAAGTATTCCGCGCCGATATGACGAAATCTTCCCGCCGATCCCTGCCCGTGATTCGTCTAGTAGTGTTGTGAATGTAAGTGTAGACATCATTGGAGCACCTTCCACGTTCATCCACTGCTGGCGATGCAAGGCATAAACGGTGGTGTATTCGGTTAACGCTTCAGCTGGATTGTATAAATATGGGTTAACATAAAAACTATTGTAGACTGGATAATTCTGTCCACGCAAGTCGGGACCGCTCAGCCACAAGGAAAAAGCAACGAACCAGTTAAAAAATGTGCGCATCCCAGTGCATTAATATAGGCTAAGGCAAAAAAGTCACTCCTGAATTAACAACAGGCCCTCGCCAACAAAAAAAAATGCAGATCACTCAAGATCTGTATGTAAGGTTACTTTACCTTAAACTTACGAATATACAGTGTTTTTCCATATTATTATATAGCCAGCAGCCTAACAACGTGCGGGTCAAATTTTTGTTGAAAGTGCTTTTTTTGAGTTGAACTGTGAAACTGAAGTACAAGGTCATTTTCTTCCTCGCTGCGCTTTCCCAAACAGCCTATTCGCAGATTCTTTTGGGTCCGTAGTGGGAGGGAATTACTCGTTTACCTCATCCGATAACGCCAGTCTTTCCGGCTCCTATAACGTAGGTGGCGTGTTTGGCTATCACATTGGTGGTCATCTTGCCTTTAAGGTAAGAAAGCGTCTTTTTTTTCATTCCTCACTAACTTACTCTACGAAAGGGCGTACCCTTGCCAGTGGACGAATCCTCAACAGAGGAGATGCTGGTGGAAAGACCAAACCGCTTACTGTTCGGATTGAACTTTGTCGGAGGTATCGTAGTCGAGCCTGCGCCGCGACAGCGTGTTATGCTCACGTTACGCTACGAACTTGGCCACACATATATGGCGAAGAGTGACGGGGAACTTGAGTCAAGTTACTTTCTCGATCCGTTACAATCACGGAACCGGGGCTTTAGGGTATCGCTCGCTTACCTGTACGACCTCAAGACGGAAGAGAGGAACAAAGGGAAGAGTACGATAGACCGTCGTAGTCCTAAGTAAAATCCTGAAAAGACAATTTGATCTGCTTCGTATTTTTCTCGAAGAGTTGAACCATCATTCCATCCTTTAGCCCGGCATCAGGGACCAGTATGCTGGTTGCCCTTGACCACTCCATTACCTGAATGTAGATATTGCTCGCGGGGATGATGACATCGGCGCGGTCAGGATTCATTTGTAATTTATATATCCTGTCATTCAAGGAATGAGATTCAATCATCTCCTTTATCTGCTTTACTTTCTTTAAAGTAATGGATTTTCCGGGAGGCTTTTTCGCTAACTCAAGGATCTTGGTGATGTTTCCGCCCGTGCCCACAGCCGTAACTTTCCCGTAGCCTCTTTTTACATTTTCTCTAACCCAGAGTTCCATGTCTTTCCACACAAGAGGAGAATCAGAGTGTTCCAAGACTCGAACAGAACCAATTTTGAAAGACCTCGTTTTGATTTTCTTACCCTGCACGTATAAGTTCAACTCTGTACTTCCCCCACCGACATCAATATGCAGGTACGTTTTGGCCATAAGGTATGAACTGATGGCCCTGTTTATCAGCCCGGCTTCGCGATTGCCATCGATTACCTCAATGGTTATACCCAGTTCTGCCAGCACACGCTCGGTAATTTCGGGACCATTCTCTGCTTCGCGCATTGCCGACGTAGCGCAGAACATGTAGTCATCGACTTCGTAGAGTTCGATCAACAGGCGAAATGCCCGCATCAGCTTAATGAATTTCTCAACGCTCTTGTCGCTTATCCGTCCGGTGGTGAATACATCACGACCCAGCCGCAACGGGAAGCGAATGTATTCGAGTTTCTTAAAGATCAGGCTGGGAGTGTTTTCGAGTGCCGTCGAGACCTGGAAGCGAATAGCGTTGGAACCAATGTCGATGGCGGCTAATTTCATTATCAGATCAAATTTAAGGTATTGGTTTTTATTTTAGATACTTATTGTTTTTATTTGCAGTACTTATCCAGAAAGACCGAGGGAAAGGGCCCGAAGACGTCTTAGCATCCTATCCGAAATCGTATTCGGGTGTTGTGCTAAATCCCGCCTCCCAAAGGAGACAAAGATAAGTCACCCACCTTTACGGGCTCTCTGGATGAAGCTAATCATTGAGAGCTATGAAAATCGAAGACATTCTAAAAGAAAGGATTCTTGTATTAGACGGGGCGATGGGTACAATGATCCAACGGCACACGTTGTATGAAGCCGATTTCAGGGGAGAGCGTTTCAAGGAACACGCGCATCCGTTGAAAGGCAACAACGACATCCTGTCAATTACACGCCCCGATATAATTAAAGACATACATAGGTTATACTTTGATGCCGGCGCTGACATCGCTGAGACCAATACATTCAGCGGTACCGTTATTGCTCAGGCGGACTATCATTTGGACGAAGCAGCCGTTTATCTGCTGAATTATCAATCGGCCAAGATCGCCCGCGAAGTGGCAGATGAGTTTACCCTCCTGCAACCTGACAAGCCAAGGTTTGTTGCTGGAGCAATGGGTCCGACCAACAAGACGGCATCGCTCTCACCGGATGTAAATAACCCTGGATTTCGTGCAATTACGTTTGATGAATTGGCTGCAGCCTTCAAAGCTCAGGCCATTGCGCTTATAGACGGAGGCGTTGATATGTTGTTGCTTGAAACCGTTATTGACACGCTCAATGTCAAAGCCGCATTGTTCGCCATTGAACAACTATTTGAGGAGCTTGGGAGACGTGTCCCCGTTATGGTGTCAGGCACAATCACAGACGCCAGCGGAAGAACATTGTCGGGTCAAACCACTGAAGCATTTCTAATCTCTGTGTCGCATATACCATTGCTGAGCATCGGGCTTAACTGTGCGCTCGGTGCATCAATGCTTCGTCCTTACTTGAGAGTTCTCAGCGAAAAGGCCCCGTTCTTTGTAAGTGCTTATCCCAACGCCGGCCTCCCTAACGAGTTTGGACAATATGATGAATCACCAGAACAGATGGGGGCACAGGTCGCGGAATTTCTAGAGGAGGGGTTAGTCAACATTTTAGGTGGATGCTGTGGTACGACGCCGGCACACATCAAGGTGATCGCGGACCTTGCATCAAAGTATAAACCCAGGACGGTTGGCGAAGAGGTTGAGGTGTGATGGGTGCCCTTTTCCTTAGACCGAAGTTATCACAACGTATAACATACGTGCTACAAATTTCCAAGTCCCGCAAACTGATTATACTCATTTAAACATGGACCATCGTCCAGGATAGACTTACCCATGAACCCTAATTTCAATCTCAAGCTAAGCGGACTAGAGGCGGTAGAAATCACCGCAGAATCAAACTTTATAAATATTGGTGAACGCACCAACGTAACAGGTTCTGCGAAATTCCTTAAGCTAATTAAGGAGGACAAGTTTGATGAGGCGCTGGAAGTGGCGCTGGACCAGGTCAGGGGCGGGGCTCAGGTCATTGACGTCAATATGGATGAAGGGATGATAGATTCTGAGGCGGCAATGATCCGATACTTAAACCTCATGGCTTCTGAACCGGAAATTTCCAGAATTCCAGTGATGGTCGATTCATCAAAGTGGAACGTGATAGAGGCGGGTTTGAAATGTTTGCAAGGTAAAGGCATTGTAAACTCAATCAGCATGAAGAGCGGCGTGGACGAATTCGTGCGCCAGGCAAAACTTGTACGTCGATATGGTGCAGCCGTTGTGGTGATGGCATTTGACGAACAAGGACAGGCTGATACCTATGAACGAAGAATAAGCATTTGCAAAAGGGCCTACGATATTCTCGTAGATGAAGTAAAATTCCCTCCACAGGATATAATTTTCGATCCAAATATATTTCCCGTGGCAACGGGTATAGATGAACACCGGAATTATGCCCTTGATTTTTTCAAGGCTGCAAAATGGATCCGCGAAAATCTTCCGCACGCGCACGTGAGCGGCGGGGTAAGTAATGTATCGTTCAGCTTTCGAGGAAACCAGAAGGTCAGGGAAGCCATGCACGCGGCATTTCTCTATCATGCCGTCCGTGCGGGAATGGATATGGGCATTGTAAACCCTACGATGCTTGAAGTGTATGACGCGGTTGATAAGGAGTTATTAGAGCGCGTAGAGGACGTTTTACTTAACAGACGCGATGATGCGACGGAGAGATTGCTGGAGTATGCGGAGACCGTCAAGGGAAGTGTAAAGAAACGTGAGCTTGATGAAACCTGGCGCACGGGTACTGTAGAGGAGCGTATTACGCACGCGCTCGTAAAGGGTGTTATCGATTACATTGATCAGGACACGGAAGAGGCGCGCATCAAGTACGGAAGGCCGCTTAATGTTATTGAAGGACCGCTTATGGCGGGAATGAATGTTGTGGGCGACCTGTTTGGCGCGGGGAAGATGTTTTTGCCACAGGTGGTAAAGAGCGCTCGGGTAATGAAGAAATCCGTTGCATACCTGACGCCCTACCTGGAGGAAGAGAAGCGTCTTGCAGGCGGCGTTGAAAAGCCAGCTGCCAAAATACTCATGGCCACTGTGAAGGGGGACGTGCATGACATTGGTAAAAATATCGTTGGCGTCGTATTAGCCTGCAATAATTATGATGTGGTTGATCTCGGCGTAATGGTTCCTTCGGAAAAGATCATCGAGGCAGCCAGGCGTCAGAACGTGGACATGATTGGATTAAGCGGCCTGATCACGCCGTCGCTGGACGAGATGGTCCACATGGCGAAGGAGATGCAGCGTGAAAAGATGACGATGCCGCTGCTGATTGGTGGCGCTACAACCTCCCGTATTCATACCGCCGTTAAAATTGATCCTGCGTATGACGGTCCCGTTGTACACGTATTGGACGCGTCAAGAAGCGTGCCCATCGCCAGCGAGTTCATTAACCCAGCGACATTTCAAAACATTAAATCAAGGGTTAAAGACGAATATAAACTGTTACGGGCCGATTACGAAAAAAGAAAAGACCAAAAACATTACATCAGCCTGAATGAAGCGCGACGAAATAGCGTTAAGATCCATTGGCCGGCCGCCGCGATTAAAAAGCCATCGTTTCTGGGTGTAAAGCATTTCGTAAACTATCCGCTGGAAGAGATCCGTAAGTATATTGACTGGACGCCATTTTTTCAGACATGGATGCTCGCTGGTCGCTACCCCGGTATTCTCAAGGACCCGGTTGTCGGTGTAGAAGCGATGAAGCTCTATGACGATGCTCAAAAAATGCTGGACCAGATCATTCATGCGCGCAGCCTTCAGGCAAATGGCTCAATTGCTTTTTTTCCCGCTGGAGCTACAGACACAGATGATGTAGAGCTGTCGAAAAAATCGGGTGAAAGTCCATTCGCAACCTTTCATTTTTTGCGGCAGCAAAATAAGAAGGCACCCGGTTTGCCGAATTTCTGTCTTTCAGATTACATCGCTCCACGCTCGTCCGGTCGCGAAGATTATCTTGGTTTGTTCGCTGTAACTGCAGGACTCGACATTGAAAAACTTATTGAAAAATTCAAAGCAAAGCAGGATGACTATTCTGAAATTATGGTAAAAGCGTTAGCCGACAGGCTTGCAGAGGGTTTTGCTGAGTGCCTTCATGCCCGTGTGAGGAGGGAGTTCTGGGCGTATGCTCCAGGCGAAACGCTAACAGATGAGGAAATGATCAATGAGAAATATCAGGGTATCCGGCCTGCTCCTGGTTATCCGGCCTGCCCGGACCACACGGAGAAAGCGTTGCTTTTTGAACTTCTTGATGCGGAAAAATCGACCCGGATAAGGCTGACGGAATCCTTTGCAATGTATCCCGCGTCGTCCGTCAGCGGCTTCTATTTTGCAAATGCTGAATCAAAATATTTTGGTCTTGGAAAAATTCAGAAAGATCAGGTGGAGGAATACGCCCGTCGTAAACGCATGACTGTTGCAGAAACGGAAAAGTGGCTATCGCCAAACCTGTCGTATGATATATAACGTTTCTTTGGAATTATTTTTATTATAGAGCAATAATTGAAAATTACCCGAACGACGTCGCGTCGCACAAAGATGAAAGTTACAGAGCATATCCGGAACGCTAACGGCAAATCACTTTTTACTATTGAGATCCTGCCGCCATTGAAAGGGGAGAATATCCGTTCCCTGTTTGACAACCTCGACCCGCTCATGGAGTTTAAGCCTCCGTTTATCGATGTGACTTATCACCGTGAAGAATATCAGTACCGGAAGGTTGAAAGTGGTTTGCTGGAGAAACGTTCAACAAGGAAACGTCCTGGAACCGTGGGTATATGCGCTGCTATCCAAAATCACTATAAGGTTGATACTGTCCCTCATATTATCTGTGGTGGGTTCACGCGCGAGGAAACTGAAAACGCGTTGATCGACTTGCATTTCCTGGGAATTGACAATGTTCTTGT
>JANNPM010000085.1:0-25667 GCA_031400145.1 Chryseolinea sp.
CATGGGCTCCATCGACCGCAGGTCCTCGACGTAGATCACGGTCGCCCTGGCGGCGATGGTTGATTTTTGGGCCAAGTGGTGCGGGCCTTGCCGTCAGGAGAATCCGAATGTGGTAAGAGCTTACAACAAATTCAAGGATAAAGGATTCACTGTCTTTGGAGTTTCTTTGGATCGATCCAAAGGCGACTGGATTAATGCAATTAAGCAGGATGGTTTAACATGGACACATGTCTCTGACTTGAAATATTGGAACTCGGAGGCTGCGAAGGCCTATAACATTACAGGCATACCGTTCTCTGTACTCCTGGACAAAAACGGGACCATTATTGCGAAGAATCTGCGCGGAGCTGCACTGGAAAAGAAGCTCGAAGAGGTTGTGAAGTAATCTTCCTGTATATGAAAATACTTTTGATCGTTGGTTTCATTGGGTTTTGTTTTGTTGGCTGCTCCAGAAGGGACGAGGATAAGAAGGCGAAGATCTCCTATGAAATGAAAAATTTCAAAGTTGAATCCGAAGGTGGTTGTAAAGCCGATACGCTTTCTTGCGCATCATTCGAAGTTTCTTATCCGGTTTTTAGCGGACTGGATTCGTCTGTAGCGAAAGTTATTACCCGCGAGATTGATGCATCAGTGGCAATGAATAATCCCGAAAATGAAGGCGGGACCATTAAGCAGATCGGCGAGGGCTTCATCAGCGATTTTCAGGAGTTTAAGGCGGATATGGAAGATCAGCCTTTGGGCTGGCATTACAAGGCAACTGTTGACGTTGGAGTCACCGCCGATACATTGATAAGCCTTTCCGTTACTGAGGAGTATTATACCGGCGGCGCTCATGGCGGTTACGGAAAGTATTTTATCAATCTCAGGCCTTCGACTGGCGAGACGTTTACATTGGCTAATTACTTCAAGCCTGGTTTTGAACAGCCGGTTACAAAGATAGCCGAGGGTGTATTTCGAAGGGTTCGCGAGCTGGCGGATACAGCATCCTTGACTGAGAACATGTTTGAGTTTCCGGACGGTCAGTTTGTGCTGAATAAGAACTATGGGTTTACTAAGGAGGGTGTTGTGTTTTATTATAATAATTATGAGATAGCTTCGTATGCGGCGGGACCCACGGAGGTGGTAGTGCCGTATGAGGCTTTGAAGGATTGGAGACGGGAGGAAAGCCGTTAACCGCAAAGTCGCTAAGGGCGCAAAGGAAGCGCAAAGAAAATACAATAGCGACTTAGCGGTTAGCTTTCAATTCGCGGCTTTAGGTGTCGACGAACCAAGTTTGAATTTTATAGGCAATACAAACCTGGCGCGTACGGGTTGACCCTTTATCCTACCAGGTTTCCAGTTTGGAGATAAGCCGACAACGCGAAGAGATTCAGCGTCTGTTTCTGACGACAAGCTTTTCGCTACCGAGATGTCGGATAAGGAGCCATCCTTTTCAATCAGGAAAGATACGAAGACCGTGCCTTCAATTCCATGTTGTCGTGCAACGCTTGGATATTTGATATTTACCATCAGGAACTTTACGAGTTCCTCCAAACCTCCAGGAAATTCCGCCGGCTCTTCAACGACTGTATAGATCTCATCGTCCCCCTTCGCCTGTTCGGAGATCTTGGCTGTCATTTCATTATATTCTATGATGGCAAAGGTCCGTAGTCCCTCCATATTTTTAGAAATTTGTTTCCAGTGGGGCGCACCCTTTTTTTCAGATGTTGTCAGATCCCCATCGGCTGAAGATCCGTATCCCACGACGGTAATTTCATTCAATGGCTTGATGGAGATTTGTTCCGGTTCCGTATTCAGGGTTGAATGCTTGTTGTTCAACTGCTGGTCTGGAGTAAAAAGCTCGATGGATTTGGGAAGTCCGTGTGCTTTCTCCATTTCGGTCATTTTCTTTTCTGCTGCTTCATTCAGTTCTACGAGAATGTAGCTCGAGCCAGGGTTTGCTTTTTTAACTTCTTCGAACCTTGCCTGAACAACTTCAGGTGCGAGTAATGCGTTGGTTGAATTACGTGCGATGTCAGTAATATCGTCCATGACCTGCTCCTGGCATGCCACAACGAAAAAGAAGCAGGGGAGGAGCATGGCTATTGCCATAATCTTCCACCGCTTCATCTGAGCTTTTAATGTTCTTATCATTTCAATTCGTTTTAAGGTTAGAGAATTACTAAAATGGTTGGCTAGTTTAAAGTCGGCCGACAATAACGCAACCTTCGCCAGCAGGCTGCAGTAATCATCCACATCCTGATCTTTGACAGCGCGCGCATCTGCCTCGAACTCATGGAGGTGAACAAATATTTTTTTGTAGATCTGTATCGCAGGATTAAACCAGAAAAAGATACCCACAATGTTCATGAGTAGCACATCGAAGGAGTGCAGTTGCCTGGCATGGATACTTTCGTGACGAATGATTAAGGCTTTTTCATGCGGCGACAACTGACTGGCTAGACCAATGTAGATAAATCGGAAAAATGAAAAGGCTGACCTGTTTGCATCTGATTCGAGTATTATGTAGTTATCCAACCTGGCGGCAGCGGGCGCCAGGGTTAGCATTCTGAACAATTTCACCAGCCGTGTCAGAAAGATGAGTAAGCTTAGCACAATCCCCAAGCCATAGATCCAACTCACGATTAACCACCTGTCAGGATTGACATTGTTGTCACGCACAGACGAGACGCCATCTCCATATACAACAACCTCCGGCAACCACCTGGCCGGAATGACACTTCCGAGTGAAGGAAGAAAATTTGCTTCCTGATTGAAATGAAACAATGGAAAGAGCAGCGAAACGCCAACCGATGCGAGCAGGAATACGCGCTTCAGGGTAAAATCCGTTTCCTTGCGTAACAAGCCAACATATATCAGCAGGAAAAGACAAAGGCCGAGGTTGGCTTCCACCAAATAGTTCAGAAAGATTTTCATGGCTTTTGTTTCTTTAATTCACTTAACAATTTCTCCAGATCATGCGTATCGAGTTTATTCTCTTTGGCAAAAAAAGAAACGAGGTTCTGAAAAGACCCGTTAAAATACCCGCGTATCAGATTGTTGAGGTAGAACTTCGTGTACTTGTCTTTCGTGATCAACGGAAAGTATTCATGCGTCTTGCCATACGCCGTATGATCTACGAAGCCTTTGGCCTCAAGTATGCGTACGATTGTTGACACCGTATTATAGGCTGGCTTTGGAGCAGGCATCTCTGAGATGATATCTTTCACAAAACCTTTCTTTATTTCCCAAAGTATTTGCATAACCTGATCTTCGGCCTTGGTCAACTGCTTCATATCTACCATGACTATCTATTTAGGTATAAAACTAATAATTTAGTTATAAACTACAAGGTTTAGTTGATATTTTTTTTGATGATCCTTACCGCGGTCCAACAAATGCGTGCGGAATGGTCGTTAAAGCCTGTTAAATCCTTGCCATGAAACGCAATTTGGTACCTCGTTCCATTTATGGGAATGTTTAGCACTATTGGAAGGGATTTTCAGCGTGGAATTGGGTTTTTGGCCGGTGGCCTGTAAATGGCAATGTGGTTGGAAACAACGAACATTATGATACTTCAATTTATCTTCCGTCACTTGTCCCTTGAGCAACAGGTTAGCTATTTGCAATCAAAGGGAGTCTCCCTGGGAAGCCGTATCAAAGACGGTCGCCGACTGTATGTCTACATGGTTCGCAATCTTTTCGTGGAAGTGATTTACACCAATGACAGCGTATCTGACGCCGCCGAAAAGGTATACGTGTTGAAGGGCCTGAAAAACCTTAACTCATATCTTGAGCAGGAATTCAGGGCAACGTTTTAGATCGTTGATCAGAATTTTTTGGGGGCACGTCAGCCAAAACAAGCCCTGCCGCGGCCGTTTTCTCATCTTTATCATAACTAACCGCGATTATGCTTGTTAGTGCTACACAGCAGCAAACAATGAAAAGTGCTGTCATCAGCGCACGGCTTCTAAAAGGAATTCGTAAAGCAATAAGCCAGTATGTTTGCACCCATTTTCAGCGCCTCTATCCGTTTGGCTTCGGGATCATTGTGAATGCGTTGATCTTCCCAGCCGTTACCGAGGTCGCATTCATAGGAATAAAATAAGACAAGCCTTCCTTCGTAAAGCAGCCCAAAGCCCTGCGCAGGCTTCGCATCATGCTCATGAATTTTGGGAAGACCTTTCGGAAAGTCAAACTTTTGATGATAAATAGGGTGATCAAGGGGAAGTTCGACAAGCTCCAGTTCGGGAAAGACCTTTTTCAGCTCTAGCCGCACAAATTTGTCCAGGCCGTAATTGTCATCTATGTGAAGAAACCCTCCACCAATCAGATATTTCCTCAGATTGGCTGCTTCCGCGTCTGAAAATACCACGTTCCCGTGACCGGTCATGTACACATAAGGATAGAGAAACAGGTCGCGGCTACCTACATCAACGATCTGTTCTTCAGGATCCAGGTTTGTGCCATTCTCGGCATTTGAATATCTGATCAGATTTGGTAATGCGGTCTTATTCGCATACCAATCGCCGCCGCCATTATACTTCAGTTTCGCAATCCTGGGAATAACCTGAGCCGCCGTTATAGAAGCCACCGACAAAAATATCAAGAACAGACTAAACCTTACGTGCATAATTACCGGCTCCGCTTTATTGATCCTAAGGTAAGGGAAAACTTCCTTTGCAATACCCTTTCCTCTCAAGGTTCAAAATAGTAGAATTTAAAGCACAAAAACGCTTACAATAACATGGAAACTAAGATGTTGCTGGGAAATTCCGATGTTGGTCAGCTACACAAACTCAGGAAAGTTGTCTTATAGACTTTTGAGAATTTTGATTACGATGCTTTACTTTGCATCCAGATAACGATTATCAATGCAGCAGTACCTCGGACTAATGAAGGAAATCCTTCGTCAGGGCGCCCAAAAAACAGACCGGACTGCCACAGGAACCCTTTCCGTGTTTGGCCGCCAGCTGAGATTCGATCTTTCAAAGGGATTTCCCGTTGTAACTACTAAAAAAATTCATCTCCGCTCCATTATATATGAGTTGCTCTGGTTCCTGAAGGGTGATACGAACGTCAAATATCTTAATGACAATGGCGTATCTATTTGGGATGAATGGGCAGATGAAGAAGGAGAGCTCGGGCCCGTCTATGGGCACCAATGGAGAAGCTGGCCCGCACCAGACGGGCGACGCATAGACCAGATCTCTCAGGTGCTTGAACAGATTCGTTCGAAACCAGATTCCCGGAGGCACGTGGTAACAGCATGGAATCCTGCTGAAGTCGATAAAATGGCCCTGCCACCTTGCCACGCATTATTTCAGTTTTACGTTGCGGAAGGAAAATTATCCTGCCAACTGTACCAACGGAGCGCAGACTATTTTCTTGGAGTTCCTTTTAATATTGCCTCGTACGCTTTGCTAACGCACATGTTTGCACAGCAGTGCGACCTGCTTCCGGGCGATTTCGTTTGGACAGGAGGAGATGTGCATATCTACAGCAACCACATAGAACAGGCAAACCTGCAGCTATCCAGAGAGCCAAACCCGTTGCCGGTCCTGCGCATGAAAAGAAAACCTGACAGTATCTTTGATTATCAATTCGAGGATTTTGAAATCGTAGATTACAAGTCCCATGCTTCGATTAAGGCCCCTGTAGCAGTCTGAAATGACTATATCCGCGTGAGAAATGACGCAGCGGCTGAATTATTTCAGCAACGGGCTCCGATAACTTGTAACAATTATATCTTTTCATCGACAGATTGCGTATTGTAAAATGTATGCCCGAAAAAAGCAGTGTATTTGATATGATTGGTCCGGTGATGATTGGACCATCCAGTTCACACACAGCCGGTGTTGTTAGAATTGCCCGCGCAGCTTTGAGATTGTTGGGTGGCGCTCCGGAAGACGCAGAAATTACTTTTTATAATTCGTTCGCCAGGACTTATGAAGGGCATGGAAGTGACAGGGCCATTGTTGCAGGCTTACTGGATTTTAAAGCGGATGACAAGCGAATTAAGGACGCGTTTCTTCATGCAAAGGCACAGGGCTTTTCCTACAGGTTCAAGTCAATAGGCAATGCCTCAACCATGCATCCAAATACAATAAGGCTTAACTTGCGAAGAGGTGAAAGGCAGGTAGAGGTACTGGGCGAAAGCCGTGGGGGTGGTATGATCAATATTGCTGAAGTGGATGGATTTAAAGCGGACTTCAGCGCCAATCTCCACTCGTTGATCATCACGGCAAGTGATGTAAAAGGAAGCATTGCATTTATATCAACAGTATTGGCGCAGGATGAGTGCAACATTGCAACGATGTCCGTTTCTCGTAAAGGAAAGAACGAAGTGGCCTGCCTTGTTATTGAGATGGATTCCGGTCTTAAGCCGGTAACATTAGCGTACCTGCAGAGTCTTAGCTGGGTAAACCAAATTATATACATTCCGGAAATAGATCGTTAATATGAATAAACCAAAGTCCCTGTTTATTGTAATGCTAATCCTGTTCTCCGCGACAGCCATGGCGCAAACCGTTGATACCACCAATATCGCGAGTGTACCACAAACGCCCGAGCGCGTGGCGACCGAAGCGTGGTCTTTAAAGCAATGCATAGAATATGCCCTGGCCAATAGTCTGAGCGTGCAAAGGGGGAACTACAGTGTGGAAGGGTATCATGTGAATTTGAAGCAGTCAAAGGCAGCGCTCTTACCAAATTTGAGTTTGAGCAGCAGTTACGGATATAACTGGGGACGTTCTGTAAACCCGGTGACGAACGAATTCACAACGCAGGAAATTAATTTCCTCAGCCCGGGCGCATCCAGTGCTGTCACTTTGTTTAATGGCTTCAGGCTACGAAATACAATAAAGCAAAATTCAAAAGATTATCAGGCCTCGCGTGAGGATCTTCAGAAGACGAAGAACGACCTGATCCTCAACATCGCGTCGCTTTTCGTCAACGTTATGTTCAACAAGGAGCAGTTGGCAAATGCACAGTCGCAATTGCGGTCGAGCCAGAATCAGTATGATCGCACAAAAAGGCAAGTTGCTGCCGGAGCATTGCCCAAGTCAAACGAACTTAACCTGGATGCGCAGGTAGCGACGAATGAGCTCAACGTCATCACGGCAGAAAATGCACTGGCGCTGTCATTTTTACAGCTGAAGCAAGGGCTGCAGTTGCCGGCGTCAACACCATTGGATATTGCCATGCAGGAGGTCGACGTGGAGGATCTTGTGCTGGAGCAGGATCGTCAGGAGATATTTGAAATTGCAAGAGCCACATTGCCGGAAGTGAGGAGCGCTGCGCTCAAGGTGCAGAGTGCGGACTACGCCGTGAAGGCGGCAAGAGGTAGCCTATATCCCCAACTGACCTTGAATGGATCGATGAACTCAAATTACTCAAGTGCTTCGGATCGCGAACGATTCGTTACGGATGGTGGAGATCCGACTGTAACCTTTGAGCAGATCGGCGTGGTGGGTGGAGAAGGTGGCACGCCTGTATTTTCAAATACGCCAACCGTAGAACCCTCAGGCTATACGGTCAGTGGATATGGCCGATACGACCAGTTAAGCGACAACCTCTTTCGGTCCGTTAGCATTGGCCTTTCGATACCTATTTTTAATAATCTACAGACCAGGGCCGCATACCAGCGTGCAATTATTGACCGTCAGATAGCGAATATTTCCGCCGCTGAGATTGACCAGACGCTGCGGCAAGATGTAGAAACTGCTTATAATGACGCCATTGCTGCATCGAAGACCTATAATTCATCCTTGCGACAGGTGAATGCGAGAGAAGAAGCTTTCAGGATGACCAAGTCGCGATTCGATATCGGGGCAGTTCCCTATGTTGAATACCAGGTCGCTGAAAATGACTTGTTTCAGGCAAAGTCAGACCTGGCCCGCGCAAAGTATGACTTTATACTCAAGAAGAAAGTCCTTGACTTTTATCAAGGCAAAGCGATAGAATATTAATATATCTTTTAATGGCAAAGCAAAAACAAAAATCCAATAGGTTGATTTATTCGCTCATCGGAGCAATAGCATTACTCCTTGTCGTTTTCATGGTGGGCAAATCTATGGGATGGATCGGCAAACCGAAGGAAATTGAAGTGGAGCTCGCGAAAGCCAAGCGGGTAACCATCACAGAAAAAGTCAGCGCTTCTGGTACGGTCCAGCCGGTTACTGAAGTAAAGATTGCGCCGGAAGTTTCGGGTGAAATTATAGAGTTGCTGATCGAGGAAGGTGATTCTGTTAAAGCCGGCAAGACGCTCGTCAGGATCCGTCCGGATACGTGGCAAAGTCAGCTTGAGCGGGCGGAAGCCGGGCTGAGCCAGCAGCGTGCCAACCTGGAACAATCAAAGGCCGCCCTCTCCATAGCACAGGCCACTGAGATACGCACCAGCGCGGAGTACAAGCGAAACAAGCAATTATATGATGAAAAGGTAATCTCAGAAGCTGACTGGCAATTGGCGACGCAGAATTATGAGATTGCAAAGAACGATGTGTCGTCGTCTGAGCAGTCGATTGAAGCAGCGAAGTACCTTATCAAAAGTACAGAAGCCTCTTTACGCGAGGCACGTGAAAACTTCCGCAAGACGGCAGTGGTGGCGCCTATGGATGGCGTTGTATCGAAGCTCATTGTTAAGAAGGGTGAGCGTGTTGTTGGCACCGCTACGATGACGGGCACTGAGATGCTGCGCATCGCTGACCTGAACAAGATGGAGGTTCGCGTTGATGTAAATGAGAACGATATCGTGCGAGTTCACGTCGGTGATACGGCTGTAATCGATGTTGATGCGTATTCCAGTCAAAGCAAGGAGTTCAAGGGCCTGGTGACATTGATCGCCAATACCGCTAAAGATAAAACTTCAACTGATGCCATTACGGAGTTCGAAGTACGGATTCTTATCCTCTCATCATCTTATCAGGACCTTGTAAAGGCTGGTAACAAGTTTCCATTTCGTCCCGGCATGACTGCCAGCGTAGATATCCTTACGCAATCAAAACAAAATGCCTTATCTGTTCCACTTGCATCAGTAACTACACGTGATCCTGACGCGAACTCAGGGCAACCCGGCAACCAGGGAGGACCTCCCGACGACAACAATGAGGCACCTGCGCAAACAAATAACACCGACAAGAAGCCGGAAAAGAAAAAGGAGAAAACGGTCATTTTCGTAAATGACAACGGCACTGCTAAAATGATTGAAGTGAAAACCGGAATAAGTGATTATGATAATATTGAGATCGTGTCCGGGATAAGCGATAGCTCGGAAGTTGTAACGGGGCCATTTTTGGCAGTATCCAAACGATTGAAGGAAGGAGATAAGATCAAACAGCTTGGAAAAAAGGAACCACCCAAAAAATCAGAGTGATATCAATCTACAGGGTAGATGATATCAATCTGCTGTGAGCCAGGCCCTGTCGTAAGAACGGCAGGGCTTTTTGTTTAATATTGCTGCAAAATACTAATTATGGTACAGCATCCCTGGCACGAAGTTTCTGTAGGCGATCACCCTCCGGAGCATATCAACGGAATAATTGAAATTCCTAAAGGCTCACGGGCTAAATACGAAATTGACAAGGTAAGCGGATTGATCAAGCTTGACAGAGTGCTATACGCCTCTATGTATTATCCACTTAATTATGGATTTATTCCGCAAACGCTTGGTGAGGATCACGATCCCCTTGATATTGTTGTCTTAACTTCTGTAACGGTTGTTCCGCGCTGTCTGATCCCGTCAAAGGTAATCGGTGTCATGCGAATGATCGATCGTGGTGAAGCCGATGATAAAATTATTGCCGTGGCCGAACAGGATGTAAGTGTTAGTCATATTGAAGACATGGCTCACGTGCCACACTATCTGTTGGAGGAGTTAAAGCACTTTTTTGAAAACTATAAAACCCTTGAAAATAAGAAAGTGATTGTAGACGAATTCCAGTCTAAGGAAAAAGCGATGGAAATCATTCTTCAAAGTATTGACTTCTATAAAAAGACTTTCACCAAGTGACCATCGGGTTTGACGCGAAGCGACTGTTCAATAATTTCACAGGGTTAGGAAATTACAGTCGCTTTGTAGTCAATGCCCTGATGGACGCCGCGCCGGAGAATGAATATTATCTTTATACGCCTAAACAAAAAAGTCATCCGGAAATTTCGGCAATTACGTCGAGGCCGAATGTCAAAGTAATTCTTCCACACAATATCTATCGATGGAGGGGTATGTCCAGCCTATGGAGAACCTGGGGTATTGCAATGGAGAGTTCCATGGAAACGCTAGATGTGTTTCATGGCCTGAGCCAGGAATTACCGCGAAATATCGCTGGTGGAATACGCAAGATCGTGACCATTCATGACCTTATCTTTCTGCGGTTTCCAAAATTGTATAAATCTGTTGACGCACAGATATACAAAAGTAAGGCATTACACGCCTGCAGGTCTGCTGATAAGATTGTTGCCGTAAGCGAGCAGACCGCGGCGGACATAATGGCTTTTTTCAATATAAGCGAATCAAAGATCGCTGTTGTATACCAGGGATGTCACCCTCAATTCCGTGCAGCTGTGACAAAGGATGCATTGGAGGTGGTAAGAAAGCGCTATAACCTTCCTGTCAGGTATTGGCTGAACGTGGGGACTATCGAACAGCGCAAGAATATCTTGTTGGCAGTTCGCGCATTGGCATTGGTTGCGGAAAACGCCCGACTCCCACTCGTGATTGTTGGGCGTGAAACTGCGTATAAACGGGACGTTGTAGACCTCGCGCAAATGCTGGGAGTTGCAAGCTTGTTAATTTTTCTTCACGGAGTTTCCTTTCAGGACCTTCCCGCTATCTATCAGGCGGCACATTTGTTCATTTATCCATCTTTGTTTGAAGGATTTGGTATACCGATCGTTGAAGCACTTGAGTCAGGCGTACCAGTAATAACCTCAACAGGTTCATGCTTTCGCGAAGCGGGCGGTCCCGCATCCATATACCTGGATCCTTCAGCTGCGGAAGAGCTCGCATTCCATATCGCTAGAATATCGGAAGACGAAACCTGCCGACAGCAGATGATCGAGCAGGGTAGGGAATACGCAGTGCGCTTTGAACCTGGTAAAATCGCCAGCGACCTGTTTCAGGTTTATGAGAGCCGTTGATTTACAAAACGCGTTGGAGATACGCGATGCATTCCATCAGCCACGCAATACCGAGGTGCACAATAATCCCTCCCCAGATACTTCGTGTTTCCATAGCAATTACGCCAAGTATGTAACCGCCGGCGATTGAGCCTATCGCTTCTCCCAACGGTTTACCAAAATGGAGGTAACAATACACAACTGCCATTGCCAATACAGCTTTTCTTCCCATTATCTCAATCATGCCGATAACCAGAAATCCGCGGAATAGTAATTCAACCGTAATAAAATCCAGGCCATAGGCGATCTCATAGATCGCTACAGTTACCCATTCCGGTACATTCAGAAGAAGGTGCGCTCCGGAACTCTTGTACAAAGGATATTGTTGAACGAAACTTCGATGAAATGATGCGACGATCAATACAGGCAACATCATGAGAAGCATGACCATGTACGGCCGCTTATCGAAATGTTGTGACGACAAGCCGTAAAACCGCGTCTTCTCATCTCCGAGACTTTTGTAAATAAGCAGCAACGGCAGCAGGATGGTGAAGAAGCTGATAAGATTAAGACTAACCTTATTCACCCAAAATTGAAGTCCTGGGTCAACGAACATTTTAATTGTGGTGCGCAGATAAGGTAAGCTGCTATCGATGCTAAGCAATAGGAGCCCCAGCAGTGTTTTGTACCAGAACGCCGGTTTTGATATAAAGCTATTCTCATTCTGAGTGGCTGCAATTATTAACGACGCAACATAGTAGGCTACGGCATAAAGGATAAAAAACCAGCATGTTTTTGTTAAACCTTTTAGTGGATGTATAATGCCGTCAACCAAATCGTACGTATAGTTGATTGTCATTGAAATCACCAGGAAAATGATGATCAGCAAATAGGTTATTGGTTTAAAATCCTCGCTAAGATGCTGTTCAACATAATTCCAAAGTGCTTTCATCACCAGTTCTTCAAACGCTCATAGACTTTATGTATTGGCAACCCCATCACATTGAAGTAGCTTCCTGCAATTTTCTTTATTGCCGTCATTCCGATCCAGTCCTGGGCGCCATATGCGCCAGCTTTATCGTAGGGTTTGAACGTATCAACATAATACGCGATCTCGTCGTGTGTGATCAATTGGAAAGTAACTTCAGTGGTGTCATCAAAGGCTTCTTCTTTTTCTTTTGAAATGATACATACACCTGTCATCACCAGATGTGTATTTCCGGAAAGAGCTGACAGCATCGATATGGCTTCCGCGCTGTCGGCAGGCTTATTGATAATTCTGTCATTCAAAATAACCACGGTATCCGCCGTCACAATAACCTCATCACGCATCGTTGGACGGAAGTACGCTGCCTTTTTTTCCGCGAGATAACGGGCTACCTTATTAAGCGGCAAGTCTGTCGGAAATGATTCATCAACGTCCGGCTTTCTGGTTTCGAAAGTAAAGCCGGCTTCCTTCATGATGTATTGTCGACGGGGACTGCTGGACGCAAGGATCACTGGGCGGCTGAAGGTGAACATAGCTTGCAGTTAAAATGGGGCATAAGGTGGAAAGTCAAATTCTTCCGCCTTGATGGATGAAAACAAGAATCCTGCAACGACTTTGGGATAGAAGTATGTGGATTTTTGAGGCATTGTGAAACCACTGTCAGTAACCTTCTTGATATCGTCGATGGTAACTTCGTTGGTTATAATCGCGATCTGTGCCTCGCCTTTGTACACGCGCTTCAGGCATTCGGAAAAACTTCTCTCAAAGTCAATTAGTTTCGATTCCCGCTGATGCTTTCCTTGTATACCTAGCGCCCTGTCTATAACAAAGTAATGCATCACAGTGAGGTCGAGGCGTTTTATCTGGTCAGGAAATGGCCAAGCTAGAGAAGGGAACACATCTGGTTTTAAAGTGATCTTGTAGGCGTGGCTCGCAAATATCAACCCGAAGGTCCATTTTTTGCCGACAATGACTTCATTGAGCGTCTCCACATCGTCAACGAGTTTAAAAGTGAAATATCGCCCGAGCTTTTTCATAATGTCGTCTTCGCTCAAGTCTTGCAGGCCATGAATAAGCCGGTGCGTGGGAAGAATTCTCAGGTCATCCGCTTCAGTGTTTGTAAGATACATCAGGTGAAAGTTATAGCCTTGCTGGTCATTGTCGTTCGGATTGAGCTTCCGCATCTTTTCCATGTGTTTCAGCGAACCTTCGTAACGGTGATGACCATCGGCAAGTATAATTTTTTGCGCAGCAAGGGTTTGAATGAATTCTGAGATGATGTTCGCGTCCTGTATTACGGCCATTACATCCCGTACGCCCTGGTAGTCTTCTGCCTCGTAAATCGGGTTTGTGATGGCCAGGTCCATGAACGACTCCAGTTTAAAATCCGGATCTGAATATAGGCCATGCGTTGCGCTGGAGTGAAGTTCTGTCTCTTCAAGCAGTGCTGCTCTGTCATCAACAGGACCGGGCATGGTGTTTTCGTGACGAAGGACTACGCCATCATTCCAGGCATAAACTCTGATGTGCGACATAAAGCCCTTTCGGCAAAATATCCGGGACGAGCCTGCTATCCTGAAATATTGGTAATAAACATAAATACCTGGTAGCCTGTCCTGTCTTAGTATCCCCCTTGATTTCCAGTCTTTCAGCAATGCAGCCGCAGCCCCAACATTTCCATGATGAGGAACAGACAGGTGAATGCTGTTCAACGGATCTTGATATAGATTTTCCCGCTGCTTTGCAGAAACCACGTCGAAAAGGGGTGAGGTAAGGTTATCTATTTCCGCTCCCAAAGCATTATTGTACCGCCAGGGTCGGATAGGAAGTATTTCTGCCATTGATGATTTAGGCCCGGTAGTAGGCCTGAGCGAATCTAAAGACTTATTTCACAATGATCTTACCGGCGCGGGTATTTTTTGCCTGCTGAATTTTCAGAATGTATAATCCTGACGACGCGTGCTGAAGAGTAACCCGGTTTTCGCTTCCTGATGACTGGATCTGGTATGGGACTGACTGTCCGGTTGCAGTAAAAATTTGGAGGCTTTCAAAGGTTGCGTTGATCACAAATGTACCGTCGTTTGGATTTGGAAAGATACCCACCGTCTCTTCCTCGGGGACACCCAGGATGATATCACCATTTCCAAAGACCGGCCGGATCATAAGGCTTCCATTGATTTCAGCTGTAGATGTCCACGTTCCATTCGTGTTTACAAATATCTTGTCTCGTGCGTCGTTGTTAAAGTCCAGGCCTAGTTTAAGACTGCCGCCGACCGGTGCCTTCCATCCAACGTAGAATTTTGTATTTACCAGGAACGGTTCGCCAATGCGAATGCGTTGGAAATTGTTCTGGCCTTTTGCCAGAACCGAAAAGCTTGGAACGGTATAGAGCACATCACCGGGTACACCGTTGTTATCACTGTACACCGTAAAATCCGCCGTAAGGTTATTGGTAAGACCATAGTCAGGAACATAGATGTCTATGCCTACCAGTGTATCGGGTTCGCTCATGAGCATTTCAAACTGAACAGCCGCCCTGTTGCCCGCTTGGGTAAGTCCGGCAGCATATTCTGCAATACCATCGTCGTAAGCGTAATAATCTTTCAGCATGTAACTCGCCCGGATCGTGTCATTTACCCGGAAATCGATCGGAAGGTAATTGACATCGTAGTCATTGGCCAATTCGCCTGTCTTTTCGTCGAATGTATCGCCGGTGAAAAGCCTTACCTTAAGTTCTAATAATACTGAGTCTGCATCCCGGTCAAACTGGGTCGGTTCGCTGGCATCGGGAAGGTATGCCAAAGTCACCTGCCGTTTCTCCAGAGGAAAAATTATACCACTGCCATCGTCATTGATTGCCGAGGTATCGCTGCCACCCAGATTACTGACAAATAATTCTGTGTCATCTTTATCCTCAAAATAGTTTGTAAATGTTGCTTCCGTCAAATAGGTCACGTCGGTATAGTCATTCAGTACATTGTAAACATCGAACTTTGGACTTTGCAATGCGCCCGAATTTAAGAAGTGATCGTAGGGAATTGCCTGATAGCTGTTGAATACGCTTGTGAGCGTGGAGGCTATTGCCTGGTCGGGAAAGTCGGTATCAGAAACATTCCTGTTCTTGTTCAGATAAACATAATCTACGTTCCACGTATCATACGGTCCTGATTGACGCCCGTAATTTGCAAATCGGAATTGAAATAAATCGTGGAAAAATCGATCGCCATCCACTTTGATCAGCGTATCGTAAAATTCCGTGCGCACGAATGAAGATCTTGGCTGAATCTTCAGAACTTGCTCCCATTGTCCTGCATCGGTCTTGAACTCCACGAGCAGATAGTCCGTGGCATCTGGCGCTTCTCCGTTGCCCTGCCACTGATAAAAGAAACTCAGGTAGACTGTACTTCGTTCTGCTACAGTGACATTGGCCTCACTCATTTTAATAGGCTGTGAAACGAGTGTGTCGCGCATACCGTTGTTCAATACCTCATTTGAGTAGGGGAGGAAAGAGGCGTTGAGGCCATCGAACGTGGCAACATTTACCGAGGGTGGATTTATCCCCATTCCGTTGTTTAGCCACACCGTACTGTTGTTCACCCATAGGGAATCTACGGGATAGTTGGATTTCGGATCTCCTTTAATGTTTACCGGCGTAAAGGAAAAGTCATCCCAAAACGGAAGATTTTTTGGTACCAGCTCCGCAGTCCGGGCAGCAGATGACGTGGACTTATCTCCCGGAGCAACCGCGGACTTTCCAGGCAGGGGAAAAGTTTGTAGCTGAGCGTTGGTTGTCACCTGACAAAGAAGAACTACTGCGAGAGGAAGCAGTATGCACCGGAAGAAATTGAAGATCCTTTGTCTAACGTGCACTACAGTTCATTTAAGTCATCGTCGGGGGGCACCGTTCCGGGTGCGCCTATCCAAAGTTCAACGACGTCACCCACCTCGATATTTTCATTGGCCGCGGGCTTTTGTTTGATTACTACCCCACCACCTATCGTATCACCTACCAGATGCACGTCGCCCAGACTTAGATTCTGTCCAAAGATAACGAACTTGGCATCTTCAAACGACTCATTGATGATGTCGGGCGCCTGAAAGTCTTTTCCGCTTCCGCCATCCATCACCACGAGGTCTATGATGGCGCCTTTGGGAACAGGATCCCCAGCTTCAACCTTGTTACCCTTGTACTTCATTTCCTTCACAATATTGAACGGGCCCGCCACCAGCTCAATGTTACCGCGCTTCAACTCGTTGCTTCGCAGCACTGCGTCGGCATTCACTATTGATCCATCTACCAATGCCGGGACGGGTACAGTCGGCGGCGTTAACCGGTTTACCGATATGAATATTTTTCTTCCTTCCTTGACCTTGGAACCGGCCTGCGGATATTGTCTGAGTACGGTAAGCGGGGGATACTCGGCGGAGTAGGCGGAATCATTCACCTCATATCGCAGATTTCTTTTAACTAAAAAGTCCTCCAGCCTTGCAATTTGCATTCCTTCAATGCTTGGAACCGTGATTGTTTCGCCATGATTGGTGGTGCTGGGCAGATAAGCAAAGAAGTACAATATAAATACCACCATGACGAGGCCACCGGCAAGCACGATGTGCAGCAAAAATCCACCAAGTGTGTCGGTCTTGAACTTACGGATGTCAAATTTCATAGCGCGTGATCATTGAGGCTTGCCATCGTCTGCCTGCGAATGTTGCCCCGCATCAAATATACGATATCAGAACTTGAGGCCGGATTGAAAATCGCGCGCGATACGTTTGCCGCTGTCGTAACGCTTCTGTGCGAGGTTAAGCAGCCGGGTGATCAGGTCCGAAAAGCTTATTCCTCGTTCCTTCCACATCATCGGATACATGCTGGAGTTTGTGAAACCTGGAATTGTATTGATTTCGTTGATATACACTTGGCCTTTTGTGTCAAGGAAAAGATCGATGCGGGAGAAGTCCTCGCAATGCAACGCTTCAAATGCTCTTTTTGAAACCTTACGGATCTTTTCGACCACGGACTTGCCTAGTTTCGCGGGAACATCGATACGGACCGCCTCGGGATCGACATATTTTGCATCAAACGTGTAAAATTCATAAGCTTTGCCGATAACGATCTCACCAGGGTTGGATGCCTCAACCGGAAAATTGCCAAGAAGGGCGCATTCTATTTCCCGACCGGTTATAAATTGTTCAACAAGCATTTCGCTATCATACTTGAAAGCCTCCTCTACCGCGGCAATAAAATCCTTTTTGCTTTTTACTTTGGTTACCCCGACCGATGAACCGAGGCTGGCTGATTTCACCATGAAAGGAAGGCCGAGCTTCTTGGAGATTGCTGAAAAGCTGATCTTATCTTTTTCCGCAAAATTAAAAGTCAGGAAGTCTGTGACAGGCAGACCTGCTTCCCGCATTAAACGTTTGGCGACGATCTTGTTCATGGAAAGCGATGAGCCAAGCACTCCGGTGCCAACCAAGGGAAGGTTCATCGCTTTGACAAGCCCTTGAATGCTTCCATCTTCGCCATCCGTGCCATGCAATACAGGAAAGATCATATCCGCTTTGAAGCGCACGCCTGTGTCAAGCTTTATAAATGATGGATTTCCAGGATTAAGGACTAGGCCAAGCGGAACTCCTTTTTCAATCTCCCGCGATACATCGCCGTTCAGAAACCACTCGCCATCTTTGGAAAGGCCAATGGGGATAGGCTCGAATTTCTTTTTGTCAATGAATTCAAAAATGTTACGTGCTGAATTAACAGATACAGCATGCTCGACAGAACGTCCGCCGTAAAGGATCGCTACTTTCTTTTTATTCCCCATGATAAGCTTTTAATCGGCGCAAGATATGGAAACACCCTCAAGCCGCAAGCTTCAAGTCTGCGTATGCGTTTGATCAGTAGTCACAAATGACGATGAGATGGCCAAGTTCCCAGAATAGGACTTGCGGCTTGCTGCCTTACCAGACAATTGCAAACGCAGCAGCTTGTCACCTTATTACGCAACGAGATATTCAGCTACTTTGTAATCACTATTTTTCGAAAGTATACCTTTTCGTTGGTGGTTGCCTTCACCAGGTAGATTCCGGCGGAGACCGGCAACTGGAAAGAATAAGTCTGATTCAGCACTCCTTCTAATCGCTCCGTCAAAAGCACTTTCCCCAAATTGTCGATTATGTCAACCGCAACATTACCTTTCTCCCGGAGATTAAACGTAATTTGTGCGCTGCCATCAATGACTGGATTAGGGTAGACTGAAAATAGCTCGTCAACCGAGAATGGAAAATAGGACACGAAAAACTCAACATTGTCCAGGTAGAAATTATTGCCCCGATCATTTACAAACACAATGGCTATCCGCACATCGCTCAAGCCAATGAGTGTCGGCATTGTCAACGATAAAGTCAGCCAGTCGCTCTCGGAAGCTGGAACCCAGCTGGATTCACTGGTTTTGCCTTCGGCAAGGCTGGAACCGGATGATCTGTAGAGCGTATCAGCAAATGAGTATCCACAGTCAGTGGAAGCAAGCACATAAATTACATCTGAAGTATTTTCGCGGAACGCGTAAGACTGGTCGTACTGCAAGGTCGCCTCTTCCGCCTGCGATAGATCCAAGACAGGACTGACAAGCCAGGCCTGGTCTCCAATAACGGAATTAGAAAATGACTTCGCAGCGAGTACCGTATTGGAGTTGATGTCCTCATCCTCCCAACTGGCTCTTCCAGCCGGATTGACGCGGGTCCATCGGTCATCAAATGTTCCGTTGAAATCTTCCCTGATAGGAATACGGTCGGACGCGTTGTTCACAATGACCGTTGTTTCCAAAAGGTTGTCATCAGGAAAGAAATCCGAGTTGTCGTCGGGCTCCGTAAGTTCGATCGTAATGATGTTAACACCGTCATGAAGCGAAATGGATGGAAGCGTGAAATCCCTGATGGTATTGCCGGTAAAATCAAGGCCGGTCAATTTTTCCGATTGCGCCGTTCCGTTGACTGTCGTGGTTACTGTGAAGTATGAAATGAATGTACCGGAGTTTTTTACACGAATTACCGGGGAAAGTTCATTCATGCACGTGACCGGCGAAGGAGTGACTAATTTTTGAAGTTCAACGTCGTGTATGGCCGACGTTGTGAGTCCGATATTATCCAGGTAAAGATTATTGCCCCAATCATTGTAACCCACAAAAGCCAGCTGGAAATCGCCTTGGCCGGTGTATCCACTCAGGTCCAGAATTTCTGTTCTCCAATCACTGGAAGATGGGGTGAATGACGACGATGAGGCGGCGGTGGTTTCCAGGTTCTCTCCGAACTTAGCATAAAGGATCGTTCCGCTTTCGATATCCGTATTGCAATCCCTTAACAAGATCACTCTCAAACCATCGTTGCTGGATTCGTATCTTGAATAAGCAATATCGAATTTAAGCAGCGCCGCAGGCACCGAATCAAGGCTAAACGCGGGCGTTATCAGCACATCCCTTTCCCCGATGTTATCTTCGTAGTCATAAAAGGCGATTGTCATGGATGTGTTCGCGCCGTTGTTCGTCGTGGCCAGGTCCCAGGTAACATGCTGATCTGGATTTTTGATTTCCCATTCATCCGGTATTTCATCGAATTTCTCCAAAAACGGAACAAGCAGGCTTTCGGGAACATCAACTCCCTGCGTCAGACTATTATTCGCAGGCTGAGGATCAGCCTCTCCATTGGTTTGCAAAACCTCGAAAGTCACGCTATGCTCACCGGTGGCGAAAACCACGGCAGCAAACTCAACATTGGCGGAGTCGAGGGGTGATATTGCAGGCATAAATGTAAAATCGCGCGTTTCCGTAACGATGCCGTCCTTCGTAAACCTTATGCGCGCCGACGTCACAGCATTGCTGCCATAGTTTCTTATTTCAATGGATGGCACAACGGTCGCCTGACACTCACCGGATGACGGGCTGATAATGGCCCGCACGCCGACGTCATTAGCCAGCGGAACGGGATCAGAAAGGCCTGGAGAAATTATTAAACTGGCCCGCCGTGGACTATTCCCAATAACCGTTTCCATGCGGCTCACCTGACCGATTGTAAACAAGTTCATGCAATTGTCGTCGGTATAATCCAGGTAATTCTGAAACATGGAGGTGACGTTACAGGTAACGCGTGGATGCGTCGGACAACCGCCCGTATCACTGGACTGGTTCGGTGTATCGTCCACATTGTCTGTTCCAGCGCATGAACTGTCGTCGTCACCCCAGATGTGATTAAGCCCAAAGAAATGCCCGACCTCATGCGTAGTTGTTCTGCCTTTGTTGTAAACGTTGTGAAGTGAAAATGCGCCGTCATCTATAGATCCAAATGCGTTATAAGAAATCACAACACCATCTGTAAGGCGATTGGTGGACGAGCTTTCAAGACCTGGAAGTCCGGATACAGGAAATTGGGAGTAGCCAAGATAATCGGTGAGGTTACAAACCCAGATATTAAGATAGTCTTCTGCGGGCCAATAGCTCTCGGACTTAAGCTGGTAATTGTCGCTCATTGTCCATGACAATTTCGTTCCCTGTCGCCGTACGATGCCTGTGGTGGCAAGTCCTTCGGGATCTTGTTTGGCCAGAATAAATTCGATATCTAACGCGCCGGCTACAGGGAGGAACTCGGCAGGGGTGTTTGATGCGTCGTCATTTAGTCTGTTACAATCTTCATTCAGAACATTCAACTGAGAAATGATCTGGGCATCGGGTATGTTCGTTCCGGTACCTATTGCCTCGCCGTTGTGTATTACGTGGATCACAACGGGCACCTGATACGCTGACTTTATTCTGCCGTCTTGCCGTCGATTTTGGTCAGACTGTTTTTGCCGGAGCCATTGCTCGAACTGTTCTTTGGTTTCCAGAACGGTGCGCGTTCGTTCCAACTGCGTCTTGTATTCGACGGTTCCGCAGCGGTCTTGTGCACCGACGAGCAACGGGAGGCCTGTCAGGGTGAGTGTAACGAAAAATATAAGCAATCGTCTGATCTGCCGCACCGCCTGGTTGTGAAACACAATTATCGGACAAATATAAAGGATAGTCTGGAGTTGTTATTGTCCCGCCCTGCCGCCTACCCAGGCTGCCTACGCTAAACCGATTTTTTTATCAATGATTTATGGGAACGAGGTTGATCACCTCAATCGACTTTACTTCCGGCACATCGCGTTTGATGGCCGCCTCAACACCCGCCTTGAAAGTCATGTGAGACATTCCGCAGTTGCCACAGGCTCCAACGAATTCAAGTTTAACAATGTGGTCGTCGCTGATGTCCTTAACCTTAACATCACCACCGTCTGCTTTTAAATAAGGACGAATGGAATCAAGAGAGGCCTCAATCTTCCGGCTTAATTCAAGGATAGTCTCGCTCATTATACTTTTAATTCAACGCGCTGTGTCTGTACAAAGTTAGCATTTCTGATCGCAATTTGACGCGCCAGGGATTTCGACAGATCTTTAAAAGCATCGGCAGTCATCCCCTCTTTTAAGACCGCAGGCAGTCCGCTGTCGCCACTTTCGCGGATAGCCTGAACAATGGGCACCTGACCGAGCAGCGGAACGTTATATTTTTCCGACAGGCTCTTCCCGCCACCTTGTCCGAAAATAAAATACTTGTTTTCCGGCAGTTCTTCCGGGATAAAGTAGGCCATGTTCTCCACTATGCCGAGTATCGGGACGTTAATCTGTGGTTGCCTGAACATGGCCATCGCCTTGTTGGCATCAGCAAGGGCCACTTTCTGTGGCGTGGTGACGATGATGGCTCCGGTCACGGGCACCGTCTGAACCATCGTGAGATGTATATCGCTGGTTCCCGGAGGCAGATCGATGAGTAAGTAGTCAAGTTCGCCCCAGTCGGCATCACTGAAAAACTGCTTCAGCGCGGCGCTTGCCATTGGCCCGCGCCACACTACCGCGCTATCGGGCGGGGTGAGAAAGCCGATGGATATCAGCTTTACGCCGTATTGTTCAATAGGTAAGATGATGTTCTTGCCGCTAACCTGTTTTACTGCGGGTTGCTCAAATTCGCAGTTAAACATCGTGGGAATTGAAGGACCGAAAATGTCAGCGTCAATGAGGCCCACCTTTGCCCCGGTGAGCGCAAGACCAACCGCGAGGTTGGTCGTAACAGTTGACTTACCCACCCCGCCTTTTCCCGAAGCGACAGCAACGATATTTTTCACGCCGGGCAACAAAGGTGCGTTCTGGCGCAACGTGGTAACATTGGATGTCATGTTGATGTTGATCGCAATGCCTTCAGAGACTACCGCCGACACTGCACTCAGGCAATCCTGGCGGATTTTCTCCCGCAGCGGGCATGCAGGGGTGGTCAGAACAACGGTAAAGCTGACGCTTTCAGAACTTACCTGAACATCCTTTATCATGTTCAGGCTTACCAGATCACGCTTCAGATCAGGATCTTCAACCCGGGAAAGGGCTCTCAAAATATCAGGGACGGCAAAACTCATTAATTCGACGGCTTATTTTGCGGTTTGGCGCACTGGCCCTAAAGCGCCAATGCCTAAAAAGTACTCGTTAATCGTACAAAGGTATTAGATAATCGTATATAAGAACTGAACCAGTATCTTTGAAACAAAGTTTTGCGCGCCTGATATTTTCCTTACCCTTGTGATCCCTCGAGAAACCATTGATGAGATAAAGAACCGTATTGACATTGTCGATATTGTCGGTGACTTTGTTACCCTAAAACGTTCCGGACAGAATTATAAAGCCCTGAGTCCCTTTACCAATGAAAAGACGGCCTCTTTCTACGTCGTTCCTTCCAAAGGCATATTCAAGGATTTTAGCAGTGGCAAAGGCGGCGACGGAATAACATTCGTGATGGAGCACGAGGGAATGAGCTACGTGGAAACCCTCCGGTATCTCGCGAAGAAATATGGCGTGGAAATTCAGGATGAGAACCCGGAGTTCTCTGCACCCGACGCGCAAAGCGATCGCGACAGCCTATACATCGTAATGAACTTTGCCAAAGGGCATTTCAAAGAATTGCTTTTCAATTCGGATGAAGGCAGAAGCATCGGGTTAACTTATTTCCGGGAGCGCGGTTTCAACGACCAGACTATCGAAAAATTTGAGCTTGGATACACCACCAATGAATGGGATGGATTAAATCGGAAAGCTCAGGCAGCAGGTTATAGCGAAGACAGACTGGAAAAAGCCGGGCTGATAATACGCAAAGATGACAACAGGGTTTACGACAGATTTCGCGGTCGTGTGATTTTTCCGGTCCATAATCTGGCAGGCAAGGTGATTGCATTCGGTGCAAGGACCCTGACCAAAGCAAAGGATCAGCCGAAGTACATCAACTCCCCGGAAACAGACATATATCACAAGAGCAATGTGCTTTATGGATTATTTCAAGCCAAGAATGCCGTTAGGCGTGAGAATTTTTGCTACCTGGTGGAAGGATATACAGATGTTATATCAATGTATCAGGCTGACGTAGACAATGTCGTCGCGTCGTCGGGTACCGCATTGACGGAGGAACAGATCAAGCTGGTACGCCGATTTACAGAAAATGTTACCGTGCTGTTCGATGGCGACGAAGCCGGAATTAAAGCTGCGCTTCGCGGGATCGACCTCGTTCTGAAAGGAGGTTTAAATGTTCGGATCGTCTTGTTGCCTGACGGTGAAGATCCTGACAGCTATTCCAGAAAGCATGGTTCTTCGGCGTTTAAGGAGTTTTTGAGAACGCATAGCCAGGATTTTATCTCTTTTAAGATAGACAGGTATTCTAAGGACTCACAGGATCCGGTCAGGAAGGCCGAAGCCATCAGGGACATTGTTACCAGCATATCGCTCATCCCCGACGCGATCAAACGCTCTGTCTACATTCAGGAAACGAGTCAGTTGTTAAAAATGCCTGAGACGGTTCTTTTTACTGAGCTCAATAAAATTGTTATCGGCGATCGAAAAAAGAAAGACCAGGATAAAGTCAAAGAAGAACCCCAGATCTATGACGCACAGCGGGAGGATCAAAGTCTAAAGCAGCACGATGTAAACTTTAGCGAACAGATCCAGGAACGAGAAGCCATAAGATTGCTGCTTAACTATGCAGACAGCGAATTGGAGGTCGACATAGACCTAGTGAGTTATTTTATCTCTGAATTTGAAGATATACAGTTTGGAAATTCGTCCTATGCTAAAATTTACAGGGACTTTTATAATTCAAAATACGAGGGTACGCTCATCGATTCTTCGCACTTTATGAGCACCGGTAATGAGGAACTCAAGAAACTGGTAGCCGAACTAACAATCAGAAAGTATTATGTAAGTCCATTGTGGGGGAATAAATACAACATACATATCAATGACGAAAAGGACAATCTTTTTGAGCATGCCCATCAAACCGTCCTCAGAAGAAAATATAGATATGTACAAAGAGTAATTGAAGAAAATAAAGAAAAACTCAAAATAGCCGAGCAGAATAATAATCATGATGAGGTGGATCATTTAATCGAGCTTCAGGTAAAACTGAAGATTAAGGATGTTGAGATTGCTAAAGAGCTGGGCATAGTTTCCGGTAAATACTAGGTGAACCGATCTGAGGACTTTCTTGTTTTTGTTGTGCCTTTGTTTGAACTGAGAAGCAGTTAAGGAACGATATGACTGAAATAAAATTGAATACCATTGACGAAGCGATTGAAGATATCAAGAATGGAAAGGTGATTATTGTCGTGGATGATGAAGAACGCGAGAATGAAGGAGATTTCGTGTGCGCTGCGGAGTGCATCACACCCGAGATCGTTAATTTTATGGCCACCCACGGCCGTGGCCTGATCTGTGCTCCCCTCATTGAGGACCGTTGCGAGGAATTAGGACTCGACATGATGGTCGGTGCAAACACCGCTATGTTCGAAACTCCTTTTACCGTTTCAGTAGACCTTCTTGGTCATGGGTGCGGGTCGGGTATTTCGGCACATGATCGTTTCAAAACCATCCGGGCGCTCGTGGATTCGGGTACAAAGCCCGAAGAACTTGGGCGTCCGGGACATATATTTCCCCTGAAAGCAAAACGCGGGGGTGTACTGAGAAGGTCCGGTCATACGGAAGCTGCTATTGATTTTGCCCGGCTCGCAGGATTTAAACCCGGAGGCGTGCTTGTTGAGATTATGAATGAAGATGGGACAATGGCGCGACTGCCGGATCTGGCAGTCGTGGCAGAACGCTTTAAGCTCAAGCTTGTCTCCATAAAAGACCTTATCGAATACCGCATACGTAAAGAATCCCTCATCAGGCGTGAAATAGAGGTTGACATGCCCACGGACCATGGCCATTTCAGGCTGATCGCATTCGACCAGACAAATACAAATGAGATACACTTGGCGTTGGTAAAAGGAACGTGGGAAAAAGATGAACCTGTACTTGTCAGGGTACATTCTTCCTGCGTAACAGGTGATATTTTCGGATCGTGCCGCTGCGACTGTGGGTCGCAATTGCATCAGGCCATGGAGATGGTAAACCGCGACGGCAAAGGTGTCGTTGTATACATGAAACAAGAGGGGCGGGGGATCGGACTGCTCAACAAGCTTAAGGCGTATAAACTGCAGGAGGAGGGACTGGAC
>JANNPM010000115.1:0-39131 GCA_031400145.1 Chryseolinea sp.
TACTCGGCACTGCTGCCTGCCCATTCGCTCCAGCTTTGCGGGCTTTGGGCAAAACCATTGTCGGCCTCGAAACCAGGGTTGCTCAACGTGTTGCTTCCTGAACCGGTGCTGGCGCTGATCTGCGTAAAGCTTACTTCATCAAAAGCCATCCATTGGCCCCCCGAGGAAGCACTGTAAAAGCCAAATTCGCACTGGCCGTTGGTGACCACAACGTCTATCGTAAGTTGTGTCCAATTACTGGTTACTGGCACGGCCGCATATTGATATGCTCCGCTGCTGTTGTACTGCCCTGCATACAGGGAGCCGATGGAAGCACTTGCTTTTACCCAGGCGGTAAGGCGGTAGGTGCCGTTTTGCAGTCCATACTTAACTTGATAGGTGTTTACCTGACCCCAGCCATTGCTTCTTGCGTGTACCCCACGATAACTACCGCTATAGGAATTTCCTACTCCGCCCCCATTTCCTTCACTATAGCTTACGTCATAATCACTGCTGCTGCCGGCCCATTCCTGCCATGCCTTCGGATTCTGTTGAACCCCTGAATCTTCTTCAAAGCCAAGATTACCCGCGAGGTTAGCTGGAGAAGAAGACCCGCAACTTCCTCCAAGACTTCTTGAGACACCTGAGTTAGTCATGTTGACGCTTAAAATGCCACCGCTCCCATTGAAGTACATCCGGTCGATGCACAAATAACGTGAGTCGATGTTATCCTCGTAGCGGTGATAAATCATGTAGTATTCATCACAACCCGGAATTTTTATCATAGCATGGTGCCCCGGGGATTTATCTTGACCGTCCTCAAACAAAACTCGCCCTCCATACGTCCAAGGTCCGGTCGGAGAAGAGGAGGTAGAGTACTGAACGTTATATTGGGCATCAATGTAATAAGGATTGTTGGAATACATTAAATAATAGATACCATTACGCTTTAGCATATAGGGTGCTTCAAAGTAATTGGTGGGATACATACGCTGAGGATCTTCGCTAAATGAAATCATGTCAGCATTTAACTTACGTACGGCGGAAACATTGTTTCCATAGTAGAGATAGGCCTGACCATCGTCATCAACAAATACCATGGGATCAATGACGAATGATCCAAACGGATCCGAGCTAATAAGGGGGCTCCCTAAATCTGTGAATGGCCCCGTCGGGCTGCTACTGGTGGCCACGCCAATCTTTTCCTCTGCGGTATAGTAAAAATAGTAGATGCCGTTTCGGTAAACCACAGAGGGAGCCCATCCATTCGTTTCCGCCCAATTGCAATCAGGCCCCAAATCAAAAATTACACCTTCGTCCACCCAGTTGCTCAGATCGGTGGAAGAATAGGTATGGAAACGGACTTTGTCCTCTGCAGCGCCATAATATTCTCCTGTGGGATAAATGTAATATTTACCGTTGGCAATCAATATATCAGGGTCGGCCCCCGAAAGCACCGGATTGCCAGCAAGGGAGGGAGAATTTATCAATATCGTAAGTATAAAACTGAAAAGAACCAAGCCATGAAGACTGGAATTTCTTAAATAAAAGCGCGGATTGAAGGCATCTCGGGGGGAGTTATGAAACGTAGGTAACATAGCTGAAATCATATTTACATGGGTTGCCGAAGAGATGAAAAGTTAAAGAGCCTATTCCTGAAACCAAGCGTGTTCCAGGAATAGGTTTAAACTATCGGGATGAATCTTTCTTACTGAGGATAGCCCGTGTTTTGCGTCAATGTTGGCTGGCCATCTCTATAACTATTGTTGATCTCTGTTTGCGGAATAGGGAAGTATTCAGCTTTGTTTTCCGGGAATGAGGCGCCGCTTAAGAGAGGCCTTTTCGTTCCTTCCTCTTCCAGATACTCATCGAGAACTTCATTGGCAACACCCCAACGTACCAGATCGAAAAATCTATGACCTTCCATGCCCAGTTCAAGCCTTCGCTCGAAACGCACTGCTTGTCGTGCCGTAGCCTGATCTGTCCAGGCCGTAGTGTATTCATTTATCTGGTAATTGGCGGCGGGGTTGGCGGTGGGATTGCCTTCGTCGTCAAGCTCCATCACGTAATTTCCATCGCGTGCTCTTCTTCTTACCCGGTTCACATATTCACGTGCCTGGTCTAAGCTTCCCACCTCTACTTCGCATTCGGCAGCCCAAAGCAATACGTCGGCAAAGCGTATGATGTTGTAATTGTGTGCATCTGCACCGCCAGTCCAGCCAGTTTCGGCACTCAATGTTCCCTTCTGCGATTTCCGGAACATGTTTTTAATTGGCCAATAGGGACCACCATAATTTCCGCCCCCACCGGACCATTCTGCCACGCAAGGCGCAAGGCCCCAGTCGAGGTAGGCAATTCCACGCCGGCCCACGGTCCAGTCAAGGCGTGGGTCAAGAGGGGCCTGGCTATCGTTAATAAATTCCTCTTCGCACGATACATAACCAGTTCCAACCGTTTCGTTTTTGAGATCACTGGCATTAAAATCATCCAGCAAGGGTAACCCGTCAGCCCCTGTTTTAAAACTATTGACTAAGTTTTGAGAGGGTTTGTTAAATGAACAGCAGGTACCGGCCTCATTAAACACAGGGTGATTGATGATATCACCAAAATTTCCATTGTCACTTTCAGGCGATCCATCGTTCACGGAACCTTGGACAGCAATAACGGATTCTGGCCCGTTTTCAGCTTCAATATCAAACGCATCGCGGAAATTTTCTGCCAGGTCATATTTAAGTCCATTGGAAGTAACTCCGCTGGCAATCACTTCGTCCAGCAATGCCTTCGCCTCGGTGTATTTACTCTGGTACAAATAAACTTTAGCCAAAAACGCCTTCGCGCCCCACGAATTGGTGCGACCTACCTGTTCTTGAGTAAGGGGAAGATTATCGGCAGCAAACTGAACGTCGGCTTCAATGTCAGGCCAGATCTCGCGATCGTTATTAACGCGTGTATCGGTCAAGGTTTCGTCTAAGTATGGCACCCGGTTAAAAATCTTGCGCAACTCAAAGTGATAGAAGCCGCGCAGAAAGCGGGCTTCTGCTGTGAAGCGTGTGAGCGTGGCCTCAGTTACCCCTTCCGTGTTCGCAATGGCTCGCATGACATCATTGCTCCGCGATATTCCATCATAAAGTGCTATCCATTTTTCGCGTAACAAACCGTCGTCTGTTTGAACGTCATGGCGTTCATATTTGTAGCCCGCACCGTCGTCGTATCCGACGTAGTAAGCATCATCTGACGACACATCACCCCATACCCAATTGCTTACCGATGCGCCCCAGCCTGCACCCCGCCCGCCGTCAGAGGAAGCACCTACGCCGTCAAGAAGGGAATACGCGCCGATCAGCAGTTGATCGATACCGTCTTCGTTGTAAAACAATTCTTCATCTGCCTGGCCGATAGGCCTTTTTTCAAAAAAACTATCGGTGCACGAAATAGTCAGGATCAGCAGGATCGCTGTTGTTAATAATATTCTTTTCATTGTTTCAGATTTAAGGTTTGATTAAAAACCCAGTTGGAGACCAACGAGATACATCTTGGCGAGCGGATAAACCCCTTGATCCACGCCCGTAGTGAGATTAGATCCGCTGCCCTGATAGCGCACGTTAACTTCCGGTTCCAGCCCGCGGTAGTCGGTGATGGTCAGGAAGTTGCTGGCCTGCACATAGAACCTAAGCTTGCTGGCGGAAATCCTGGAAAGTACGGACGTAGGTAGCGAAAAGCCTATCTGGGCGTTGCGAAAACGAAGGTAAGAGCCTTTTTCCACGAAATAGGTGGATGCCTGATTTTCCCACGAATCCGCCAGTGAGTTTAAAGCCGGAAGGGCAGCGTCTCTGTTGTCAGGAGTCCAGGTATCCAACGTACGTTCGCTGGGATAAGAACCATTGCTAAGAAAGTCAACATTAGAAAGTTGATCATTATAAAGATCGTTACCATAAACGCCTTGTAAGAATAACGAAACATCAAAGCCCTTGTAGGCAGCCGAAAGGTTGAGCCCGTAGGTGAACTTAGGTATTGCACTACCAATGACGCCCTGGTCCTGAGAATCAATGGCACCATCGTTATTCCTGTCGCGAAATTTCCATCGGCCTGCCTGGTTGTTTACAGCCCGGTTGCCCCCTTGCGCAGGATGCGCATCAGCTTCTTCCTGCGACTGAAAAAAACCATCAATGGTGTAACCATAAAAAGAGGAAATGGGCTCCCCAACCAGCGTACGGGTATAGGTCCCAGAGATAAACGTATCGTCGCCTCCGTATAGCCTAGTCACCTCATTCGAATAGGTAGACCAGTTGGCAGACACACCATAGGTAAGCTCACCTGCTGATGCGGTGCCATTGTAGCCGACCAGTACATCAATACCCTTATTCACCATCTCTCCCACGTTCTGAGCCGGGAAATTCTTCTGCCCGTCGGTGGCTGGGCGTGGCACGTTGAGTAACAGTTTAGAGCTTTCGCGGTTATAGGCATCAAATGCGACCGTTATGCGACTATCCCATAAAGTTGCATCAAAACCTACGTTGGTCATAACCTGGGCTTCCCATTGAGCATCGGGATTTCCTTGATTTCGGGATGAATATCCGGTAATGATGGAAGTATTGGTACCTTCTATGTCATAAGAGGTAGACGCCGGGCTGGATGCATAGGTGGTGTACTGGTTATACTCATCTATTTCCTGATTACCCGTCTGTCCCCAACTAGCCCTGATTTTCAAGTCATTGATAAAGCTTATATTCTGCATAAATGCTTCGCTTGACAGGCGCCAGCCTGCACTAAATGCAGTAAACGTACCCCAACGATTTTCTTCAGTGAATCGTGAGGAACCATCCCTGCGTACGGTGCCGGTAAGCAGATATTTGTCGGCCAATGAGTAATCGGCCTTAAAGAAATAGGAAAATAACCCCGAGTCTTCCCCGCCGCCATTGGCACTTACGAGGGTCTCCCCTGCACTTAGCGTTCTGTATTCCAACGCCTCTGAGTTGTACCCGCTTTTGACTGTTTCGGAGTAGCGGTACTTGTTGCTGATCGCTTCCGTCCCTGCGAGGAGCGTAATCCGATGTATTTCCTTGAATTCCGTACTATAGTTCAACGTGTTCGTCCAGTTCCAGTTAATGCGGTAGTTATTAGTGACAGCAAGTTGTGCATTCTGACTGGCGGTGCGTGACTCCGGAGATGCAGGCGTGAACTGAGCCAGATCGGTAGTGAAGTAATCAATACCCAGATTGGTGCGGGCCCTTAAGCCTTTAAGTATTTCAGCCTCCATGTAAATGTTACCGAATGCCCGGCCGTTATAAGTATGATTGTCTTTGTTACGGTATAAAGTTGCATAAGGATTGCCATAGAAATTGCCCGTGGCGCTTCCTGTAAAGTTGCCGGCAATGTCACGGACGGGTTGCAAAAGCTGGGTATTTACCAAGGCCACCGGAGCATCGTCATCGTTTTGAGAGGTGCCGACGTTATCGGTGTATGAAAGCTGGATGTTTTCGCCAATAAATACACGCTTGCCTATATTAAATTCTGTATTCGCGCGCAGCGAATACCGCTTGAATCCAGTGTATTCAAGAATGCCCTCCTGGTTAAAGTATCCTCCTGAAAATGCGTATCGCCCATTTTCACTGCCCCCGGAGGCGTTAAGGTTGAAACTTTGGATTGGCGCTGTCCGGTAAAGCTGGCGGAACCAGTAATCGCCGCCCGCTTTGTTTGCTTCGGCTATAGGCTCTTCGGGGGTATAGTTGGAAATATCTGCCCGCGGGTCACTGGCCGATACTCCCACACCGGTATGAATAATGTAGTCGGGAACCACCGGGTTGGCACCATTGCCAAATAGCTGGTTATTAGGATTGCCTGTTGTTGGATCCACGTTTCCTGTGGCCCTTGCATTTGCCCACGTCAGATCTGCGTACTGTTGACCATTGACAAATTTGGGTTGCATTGATTTCGAAATTTGCTGGAGG
The DNA here is from genome assembly GCA_031400145.1 of Chryseolinea sp. Classification (GTDB taxonomy): domain Bacteria; phylum Bacteroidota; class Bacteroidia; order Cytophagales; family Cyclobacteriaceae; genus Chryseolinea. The sequence goes on from JANNPM010000115.1 coordinate 5,928, forward strand.
CCCACGTAAACATCAGCGGAAAATTGAGTTTTCCCAGCTTTTCCTTTTTTAGTGGTTATTATCACGACTCCATTGCTGGCTCTGGCTCCGTAAATGGAGGCAGCGGAGGCATCTTTCAAAACCTGCATTGACTCTATATCATTCGAGTTTAGCTGGCTTAAGTTGCCCTGGGTGGGCACGCCGTCAATGACGTAAAGCGGATCGCTTGAGCCTGTAATTGACCCGATACCCCTTATTCGCACCATCACGTTTCCGCCTGGCTGACCGTTTGTACCAACGGTTACGCCGGCCACCCTGCCTTGCAATTGCTCTGCGAGGTTGGTTGCCGGGACCATGGTAAGTTGTTCGGTATTGACCGACGATATGGAACCGGTGATGTCTCGCCGCTCCTGGGTGTTATAACCAACAACGATTACTTCGTTAAGAGACTGAACATCGACTTGCATTTGAATTCTGATCTGGGTTTGCGTGCCCACTGTAATTTCCTGAGTAGCGTAGCCAATAAAAGAAAATATGAGGACACTATTCTCATTAACTCCTTCAATGACAAATTTGCCATCATTGTCTGTGGTGGCTCCTTTCGTAGTGCCTTTTTCCAAAATACTGACTCCTGGCAGAGGCTGCCCATTCTCATCCATAACACTTCCTTCTATCGTTGCCAAAACAGGTTCAGTAAACGTATAACCGTCTAACGAAGCGACGGAGGTACCTGAAGGTCTGAGTATTACCTGATCATCAACCACCAGGTACGCAACTTTGTCGTTGAATAATCGGTTTAATGCATCCCGCAGGCTCACACTATCATAATTTGCCGTTACCCTGTTCTGTTTTTTTACGAGTTCAGCGCTGTAGGTGAACGTGATGTGAATTTGCTTCTCAATGGCTTTTAAGACCTCAGTGATAGATTGATTTTTAGCATTGAGAAAGATTTTTTTATCCATTATCTGTTGACCATTGCCATCATGTGCATGAGCAAGCACAGTAGATGTTATAGCTATTGTCATCTGGATAAAACTTACTCTCATAAAAGCAAAAAAGACTGCTTGATAAGATTTAAAAAAATTCATAGGTTTAATTAGTTTTTGTTGATACTGAATCAAAAACAAGTTCCTTTTCCCTTGGATGCGGAACGGATGGCCGGCAGTGTTGACCCATTGCCGGCTTAACTTCTTAATTGTAAATTTTTATTTCATACGCTTTGTTTTAAATGCATCCACTACTGACAAATATGATTTTCGTTCCTTCGACATGATAGGTCGCACCAATTGCCTTCGATAGAATGTCGAGGCGCTTAAAAAGGCCTTCATCTGAAAAGGCAGTCGTGATCTGACAGTTATAAAGCAGGTTCTGATCATACTGAATTTCTACTCCATAAGTCTTAATCAATTCGTCCAGAATGAATTGAACCCGTTCTTCGTCATAAACAACCTTCCTTTTTTGAACTTCCAGGACGCCCGGGCTTGTGACTAAAGATGCCTTCAGCAAGCCATTACCAGGGTTATACACAACTTGTTGATTAGGCGTAATAATAACGCCTTGATCTCCCTGAATACCTTTGCGTCCATCTTTCAAGATTTTTGAGACCGACACGCTACCCGTTGATACGGAAACCATAATAGGTTCATGCAATGAAGGTGCTGATATTAAAAAACTCGTTCCCAGCACGGTAGTGATCACATCATTGGTAAAGACCTTAAATGGCCGGCGTTCGTCCTTTGCTACTACAAAAAAAGCTTCCCCCTGAAGTTTAACCAACCTGTTGTTTTGGTCGGCGACATTATAGGTAACCTCTCCCCGCGGTCTCAGAGAAATAGTGCTATTATCTTCAAGCAGGATGGGCAAAATAGCCTTTCCATCATTTCGAAAAGTTTTCCATTGCGTGGTAGTCTTTTGTTCCTGTTGGCGGGCAGTTGATCGATCCCATTGTCGGAAGTTGCTGCTATGAAAAAAACCGACTGCTAATACGATCGACGCCGCAATGCCCAGCGAAGCCCAGCTCCAGCGCAAGACGAGCGTTCCTCTCCTATCAATTTTATTGTCCGATCGTACTTTACCAGATACAATTTCCCATTGCTTATCTCGGGTCTTTCCGTAAAGGTCACTATCCAGAACACCCTGCTCATCGTGACGGAGGTTCTCAAACCATGAGACTACACGCGCATACTCCTCTGGTGTAGTGTTGCCGTCTAAAAACCGCCTTAGCAATTCGGCCATTTCAGCATTCTCTCTCCTTTCTTCGTAAATTCCCATATATCATCAGGACGAACAGAATCCCCACAATCCCTAAATCGATTTCGATATTTTTAAAAAATAAACTGCAAACGATTGTAGATGATCTATTTTTTGTACTTTCGTAGTGACTCAACATGGTGCAACAGGAGGATATCAGAGATGAAGTATTTGCGGGTGGACTCCGGCAGGGAGATCCCATGGCATTCAAAGCTATCTTTGATCTCTACTGGATACCGCTCTTTAAGTATGCGGAAAGTAAAATCAAATCAAAGGAAGACGCCGAAGAGTTGGTCCAAAACATCTTTATGGAGCTTTGGGAAAAAAAAGAAAAATTGGTAATAACGAATTTGTACAATTTCCTTAAAGTGTGCCTTCGCAATAAATGCATCGATTACCTGCGTGTTAAGATTCTGGAAGGCAAATATTCTGATTATTGCAAACAACTATCAGAAACTTCCTGTAATAACACGCAGGAAGCGATTTACCTGGTTGATCTCTCAACAAGGGTCAATGAAGGGTTGATAAATTTGCCATCCAAGACGCAGCTGGTCTTTAAGCTAAATCGATTTGACAGATTAAGCATTAAGCAAACAGCACAGAAACTAAATCTGTCAGAAAAAGCGGTAGAGTATCATTTGACAAAAGCGTTGAAGCTAATGAGGGTGTATCTCAAAGATTTTGTTTTAATATTTTGTTTACTGATGCCTATGTACTGAATATAGCTGTTCGAACGCTGGCGGAAGAATGTGTGTCCATGGGATACATTTTTTAGACTTCAAGTAAATTTCTTTTACGCATCACTTCAATAAAGGGGTATTTGTACGGTAACGTTTCCGATTGAATGCGATCCGGTATTCTTTGTTTGACGTGTTCTATATTTTTGTGTATAAGAAATTCCAAGATTTTTAAGCTGAACACGAACGCCTAACTGGCCTTCTATATAAAATTTACTGATATCGGATCTGTCTAAACGGTACCCATTGGATAAGCCCTCCGTGTATCTGTTTCGATCAAAGAAACCTCCTTCCAGGTAAGCATTATACAATACGAAGCCTCCATGGAAAGAAGAGAAAAGGTAGTATTGAAATTTTTTGGTTGGAATAGCGTAATATGATTCCTTCGAGCCGGCACGCATTTTTACTCCTGTTCTGAATTGATTCATCAATGAACCGGCATTACTTTCCACACTGCCGATGATATCCACATACTTTGTGGTATAGATTTCGGGTTCGAAAGAAACATTGTAATTGATAATTGGATAGTTATCTATTTGCCAGTTCCAGCCGCGCGGTATGGGGTAATTCAGCTTTGTGTGAACCCAAATCTGGGTTTCGGCAGCAAAGCTCCAGGGGCCTAAAACGCCAATATAGAACTCAGATCTTAGCCCGGCGTTTTTTTTAGGATTCACGGAATAAACCGAATGAGAAACATAAAGAGAACCCGCATAGGGCCAGTCGCCTTTATCCAGCACTTGTTTCTCAATGTTTTCCGGAGTGAACATCGCCTGCGTCAAAGCCCAGTCATACCTTTTTGCCGAGTCGGCCTTGAACCGAATCATCATTTTGTCCAGGAACCGATCTCGCTTATTTACTTTAAAATACCGGATGGCAAGCCTGGTGCCATTTGAATAATACCTGTCGCTGCCGCTTCCAAAAAAAACGAGAAAGTCATTGTCTTCGTTCAGCTCAAAAACAGGTTGGTGTTTTTTCCATTGCGCAAATGAAACATTTTGCGAAAACACTGCTGCCAAAGTGCAAATCAAAATACCATATCTCACCGTTGCCTTTCTGTATTTCGGTTTACTTGAGAAAAAACATTGTGTTTTCATTCACGTGTTCTTCGGTTGACTCGGCACTGTATTCCCGTGCTTTACTTTTTTGTAACCGGCACTTTTAATTCCACCTCGAACTCGTTACCGACAATAAAACCAAAAGCATTTCCTTTTATCCCATAATCATTTCTGTTTACTTTGAAGCTTCCCACGAACGTTGCTTTGCTCCCGCGATCATCGAACGTAAAGGGAATCTCAATTTCCTTTTTTACGCCGTGCAGCTCGAGGGTTCCCCTTACGATTGTTTTGTCACCGGCCGGAATAAATGATGCCGATTTGAATTTAATGACCGGAAATCTATCCGTGTCAAACCAACTTTCGCCTTTGGCGTGCTTGTCTTTGGTACTGTTGCCTGTTTTAATGGTTGAGGCATCAACTGTAACGTCAATCGCCGAAGCAGACAAATTGCTTCTATCAAAGGCAATGGTTCCAGTAAGTCCCGAAAAAGTACCTCCAGCTTTTCTACCCGAAAATTGGATGGAGTAATTCGGGTCTATGTTCCAGTTTATATTTTGTATAGCAAATGCGGTAATGGATAATATACCTGCCAGCAGGCCAATGGTTTTTAATGTCGTTTTCATCTTTAGTAATTTAGTGCCGTTGCTTTTTTAATGACCGTTACTGCTTTGTCCAATAATAGGTTTTGGTCATAACGAGCTTCTTACCCACTAACTTAAGTTTACCATCTTTTGTAAATGTAATGGTCGCGTTTATCTCCATCGAATTGGTAGGCGGGGTCAATATGCCCGTATGAACTTTCTCGGTGGCATCGTATTTCACTTTCGACAACAACATTTTGCCCACCTTATCAGGGTCTTCCGATTTGGTAATCTTCGCATACCATAATCCGTCAGTGGATTTATACACATTGATCGTCGATTTATCCAATTCTTCGTTGTACCAGTCTCCAGCAATTTTACCCTCGGCATTTTGTGCATGAGCCATAAGTACGTTAACGAGGTATAAAAAAAGAATAACTATTTTTTTCATATCAACTTGTCTTTTTATAGTTTAAAATAGCCCAGCTGTTAAACAACGCGGCAAATCCGAACATTACAGCGAAGTGAATTTTTATATCATTGAAGCCACTTCCTTTTAATACAACCATACGCATCACTTCAATAAAATAAGTAACCGGATTGGCCCGGGCAATGACCTGCGCCCAGCCGGGCATACTGTCCACCGGAGTAAAAAGGCCACTCATCAACATGAAAATCATCATGCAAAAGAAGGCCAGTGACATTGCCTGTTGTTGTGTTTCCGAGTACGTGGAAATTAACAGGCCAATACCCAGCAATGCAATGAGGAATATGGAAAGAAACCCATATAACAAAGGGATGCTGCCCAACGGCACGATGCCGTACACCAGCCGGGCAACCAGAAACAAACCGACGGTAAAGATAAAGACGCCGATCACCCAAAATGGAATGAGCTTTCCTAAAATAAAATGGTGCTTCTTTATCGGGGTCACATTGATCTGTTCAATCGTTCCTATTTCCTTCTCTTTTACAATATTCAACGCGCACATATAGGCACCGATCATGGTGACCAGCGTGACCAAAATACCGGGTACCATAAAAAACGGATAATTCATAAAAGGATTGAACCAGTTGGAGGAAGCAACCTGAATGGTGCGCGAGGGACTGAAGCGCTCGGGTTGTGTCCATTGCATGCGTATGTCTCCATTATAGCTGCCAATAATGCTGCCCAGGTAAGAGGCACCTAATGTTGCTTTTGTGCCGTTGATGGCATTTACTGCGATAAATAATGGCTGGTGGTTTTCACGCACAATGTCTTTTTCGAAGCCGCGGGGTATTTCCATTATTAAATCCGATCGGTCGAGTTCAAGGCTGTTAAAAGAACGGTCGAAAGAATTGCCATAATCAATCAATCGGAAGTAGCCCGAGGCTGTGATTTTTGAAACCAGCTTTTGCGAAAAAACCGAGCGGTCATGGTCCACCACTGAGATATTGATGTTCTTTACCTCGAAATCTGCTGCCAGCGGCATCACCAGTAATTGAATGATGGGCGTGACAAAGATCATCGGGAGCAACGATCTGTTTCGGAATATTTGTCTGAACTCTTTCTGAAGAAGAAACCGCAGTGTTCTCATGCCAATCGTATTTTAAATCTTTTGAAACTGACAATAAGTAAAAAAATAGCCATACCTGTAAGGATCAGGGTCTCTTTCCAAATGGAAGCGATGCCGAGGCCTTTGATCATGATCGATTTGACAATGATGTAATACCATTTCGATGGAATGATGTTTGCGATCCATTGAAGGACCATAGGCATGTTTTCCAAGGGGAACAAAAACCCCGTGAACATCATCACGGGAATGAGCATGCCCATCAATGAAATCAGCATGGCCGATTGTTGCGAGTCCGTACTGTTGGAGATCAACAATCCCAAAGCCAGGCAGGTAATGATAAGAATACTGCTTTCCAAGTACAGCAATAGCACGCTTCCGTTAAAAGGCATTTCCAGAAAAAATACGCTCATTAATAAGATCACGGTAAGATTGATCAATGAAAGCAAAAAATAAGGAATTGCTTTTGTAACAATCACCAGAAAAGGACTGAACGGCGAAACCAGTAAAACTTCCATAGTTCCTTTTTCTTTTTCTCGCACGATGGAAACGGAAGTCATGAGCACACACACCAGCATCAGTATCAAAGCCATCACCCCGGGAACGAAATTGGTGGCTCCCTTTAGCGCAGGGTTATAAATCATGCGGGTTTCTGTAGTGATTTGATAAGGAGCAGGACCGGATGGCGAGATCTCGTTTTGATAATCCTGTACAATGTTGTTGATATAACTGGTTAATGTGCTTGCCGTGTTTGGGTCTGATGCATCGGCAATCACCTGCACCTGTGCCTGGTTGGTATGGAGAAGATCATTGTTGAAATTGGCGGGGAAAATTACCGCCAGTTTTATGATCCCGCTTTTAAAGGCCTCTTCGATCTGGCGATGGCTCATCAGCGCTTTTTCAATCTGAAAGTTTTCAGTGGTTTGGATCTTGTCGATGATGCGCTGCGAGGCATCGTCTTTGGCATAATCGCAGACCACAATTTTTGAATTTTTTATTTCGTTTGTCAAGGCAAACCCAAAGAGGGTGATGAGCACAATGGGCAGACCGAACAACATCAGCAAGGTCTTCGAATCACGGAATACGTGATAGAATTCTTTTCGTACAAAGGAGATGAACTGCTTCATGTAATTAGTGTGTTTTTATTAATAAAATTGTTAATCGCCTTTCCGTTTCGCCCCTCTGGCCAGTTCAAAAAATACCTGGTCCATGGAATCGGCAGAGAATTGCTTCTTTAAATTGGTAGGTGTGTCCAAGGCTTTTATCACACCGTCCACCATCATGGATAGCCGGTTGCAATATTCCGCTTCGTCCATATAATGTGTGGTGACAAAAATGGTGATGCCCCTGGCGGATGCATCATAAATCAAATCCCAAAACTGCCTTCGGGTAACAGGGTCAACCCCGCCCGTGGGCTCATCCAAAAAGACAATTTTTGGTTCGTGCAAGATTGCCACCGAAAAAGACAGCTTTTGTTTCCAGCCCAAAGGCAGCGAACCCACTAATTTCTTCGCTTCGCTTTTCATCCCTAACTGCTCGATGAGCTGCTCCGTCTTTTCCTTGAGCTGTTTATCAGATAATCCGTATATGCCTCCAAAAAACGTGATGTTTTCTATCACGGTAAGGTCTTCATACAACGAGAATTTTTGGCTCATGTAGCCGATATTTTTCTTGATGCTTTCAGTCTCTTTGTACACATCAAAGCCGGCAATGGTGGCCGAGCCGGAGGATGGTGTAGACAGGCCGCAGAGCATCCGCATGGCGGTTGTTTTGCCCGCCCCGTTTGCTCCTAAGAATCCAAATATCTCACCCTTGTACACATCAAAGGTGATTTCGTTGGTGGCAATAAAATCACCAAACCGTTTGGTGAGTTTGTCCGTTTTTATAACTACCTCTCCCATGTTACTTGGGCCCGTGGCCATTTATTTTGTTTTTCATCAACTGGATAAAACAATCTTCGATCGTGGGGGTAACGCCTTTGATCTCCACATCGGTGTGCCCTTTATTTTTCAGGTATTCGATCAGCTTTCCCTGACTGTCTTCCGCTTCCCGGTCAAAGGTGATGTGGTGATATTCACCAAATGAATTAAAACTTTGAACCATGCCGCTCTCCCGCAGTTCCTTCAACAGCAAACTCATATTATTCGATTTAATGGCATACAATTCATCAGGATATTGTTTGATAATGTTGGCTGGAGTTTCGATAGACATGATCTTGCCGTCTTGTATCAAGGCAATCCGTTCGCACAACGTGGCCTCGTCCATGTACGGCGTAGATACTAAAATTGTGATGTTCTGTTCTTTCAGCCTTTTTAGCATTTCCCAGAACTCCTTTCGCGAAACCGTGTCTACCCCGGTAGTTGGTTCATCTAAAAACAAAACACTGGGCTTGTGGATCAGCGCACAGCACAAGGCTAGTTTCTGCTTCATCCCGCCTGATAACTTACCCGCCCTGCGGGTTTTAAACGGCTCTATCTGAACATAAATGTCCTTAATCAAATTGTAATTTTCCTCAATGGAGGTATTGAAGACCGTCGCAAAAAATTTGAGGTTTTCTTCCACCGTCAAATCCTGATAGAGCGAAAACTTTCCGGGCATGTACCCTACGGAGTTTCGTATCTTTTTATAATCCTTTACCACATCAAAACCATTCACACTGGCCGTGCCGCCATCGGGCAGTAATAAGGTGGTGAGTACCCGGAAGATACTTGTCTTCCCCGCACCATCGGGGCCAATCAACCCAAACAGTTCGCCCTTTTCTACGGATAATGAAACATTATCCACCGCGACTACCGTGTTGTCGTTGTAGGTTTTTTTTAAGTTGGTGAGAATTACATCGCTCATCGCTTTGGATTGGTTAGCAACTAAAAATTCACTTCTCCATACATCCCTATTTTGTAAGTCCCATCGTTCTTCACCTTCACCTTGATGGCATAAACCAGGTTGGCGCGTTCATCTTTTGTCTGGATGGTTTTAGGCGTAAACTCGGCCTTGTCGTTGATCCAGGTGATTATGCCCTCCGATTCCTTGAAGCCGCCCTCGCCATCATCGGTATTCACTTTTACTTTTTGATTCAGTTTGATAAGGGGTAGCTGGTTGCCCGATACATAAGCTCTGAGAATAATGGTTGACAGGTCGGCAATTTTATACAGGGCTTTTCCCGGAGAGGCCATCTCATTAGCCTCAGCATATTTGGTAAGCACAGTGCCATTCACCGGGTTTATAATTTTACATTTTGCCAACTGGTCGTTAGTTTGTTCAATCTGCACCTGGAAAGGCGTAGCATCTTTGTTGATTGCCGAATTGGAAATATCCAGTGTGGATTTTTGAGCCTCTATTTGCTTTTTGATCACTTCTACCTGCGAAACGGCATCGTCTAATTGCTTGGGTGTGGCGGCGTCAGCCTTTACCAGATTGCTGATCCGTTTTTGTTCTTTTTCGGCGTTTCTCAATTGTTCTTCGAGCGAAGCCACTTGCACAGGGACGATTGATTTTTTGCCGAGCAAGGCATTTTTCTGTGCCTCTAACTGCTTTTTCTTCAAATACAATTGCACGCTATCAATATAGCCGATGACCTGGCCGGCCTGCAGTATCTGCCCTTCTTCTATTGAAAACTGTTTAAGTGTTCCCGATGCTTCCGCAGAAATAATGGTCTCTTCTGCCTCAAAGGAGCCTGTGGCATCGAACGTATTTTTGCTGTCCTGGCAGGAAACGAAGAATGAGAAAGTGGCCGCCAGCAAAAGAAGGCTGATGCCCTTGATGGGTTTCATAATCGATCTGTAGTTCATACCTATTTTTTTTGATAGTGATTTAATTTTTTTAACGATTAAACGTCATTGTCTTTAATTTCCGGATGTAGTCTTATAATTATAATGCGCCGATAGCAATTGTATTTGATGCAGCAAAAGGTTTTGTTTTGCCTGGTCTTCCGCGTTAACATAAGTGAGGTAATCAGTGGTGTTGATGGTGCCATTTTCCAACTGACTGTTGGCTGTTTTCTTGATCTGTTCACGGAGCGCAATAATCTCACTATCTGATTTAATAAGGTCTTGCAGTTTGCTGATCTCACTGGTTTGCTGTGTCATGGTGAGATTCGTGTTCAACAAAAAAGTTTCCTTCTGTATATCAAGCGTGCCTTGGTTGATGACCTGCAGTTGCTTTTCATTCTTGGAAGTATACAACCCCGACAAATTCCAGTTCAGGCGCAAGCCTCCGATGTAATAAAAATCAAAATCATTGCTGAGCAGGTTTAAAGTGGGCCTTCCATATCCCCCCTGAAAAAACAAGCTCAGGCTGGGGATGTTTTTGGCAGTGACAAGGTTGCTCTGAATTTCATACGCCCTCTTACTAACGTCGTAATACACAAGTTCCGGGCGGTTGATTGTGGATAGCGTCGCCGGCACGGAAGGCGGTTGCAGTTTGGTGTTTTCATCCACTGGCTGGTTGATAAACAAAGTCAACATATCGGTGTAACCTTTCCGGTTGGCTTTCAATTCAATGTCGCGTTGGTCGGCATTAAGCAATTCTGCCTTTAATTCATTGGCACTGCTTTTCAGGGCGGTACCATACCTGATGGACGCATTGGTTTTATCAAGCGTGGATTGGATATCTTTCTTCAGCAATGCGTTCTGTTCGATCTGTGCATCGATCAAAAGCGTTCCGAAAAAAAGTTGGTTAATTCTTTCTTTTAATTTATAAATCTCTACTTCCAGGTTTTTCTGTTCAATGACCCTGTTGGCCTCGGCGAGCTCCTTTTGTTGCTTTATAGTGTATGAATTGGTGAGCGACTGGCTTATTTCGCCATAAATTTTGTATTGATCTTTGCTGAGCGTAGTTGTCTCTACGCCAGGGATTGAAAGCGATGTGACTTCCGATTGGTAAGTAGCCTGCCCGCTCAGGCTAAACTGAGGCAGAGCACCCCTGGCCGCGTTTTCTATGGAATACTCACTTGTTTTTTCGATCAGCGCCATTTGTTTTACCAACGGATAGTTTTTTTCTGCTAAGGAGTAGCATTCCTCCACCGTCAGTAATTTGAAGGACTGGGCGAACGCGGTCACCCCGGTGAGAAAGCAACAACTTATGCACACTATCGTGCTCAACCGCTTAAGTTTTTTTGTTACGTTAATCATCTTATTTATTTTTTTTGAACCATTATTTTTATGTTATTATAAAAGCCAGGATAATGTTTTCCTGGAAGACTTCCCGATTGATAAGCCTCATAAAGCCTCATGCCGTTCGCTAAATTTTGTATGAAGGATTCGAAAAGCTCCGGCGGTCGCTGAACGAAGGCATACAACTCAGTATCAGTATTAGGATTCACGATTACATCTTTCATATACACTTTTTAAATTTCAAACTAACCAGAGCGACCAATGTATCACACATTTCCACACCGCATGCCCAACTTTGATCCATTGATCAGCTCTGGCAATATTTTTTGCACACCCATTAGTCAACGCAGGGTTTTTATTTTCTCCTTCGCATGCAATGCATAAATGGAAAGATGAACCGACTTCCCACGCAGCACAAACTCCTTTATCAGATTAACATCATATTCATTGCCAATAAAATCCCATTTTGCAATAGCTTCGGAGATAAGTATCTTCTTATTAAACCTTTTGCAAAGCTCTAACATGCGGGCACATGTATTAAGAACGTCGCCATGGTAGGCCGTAGATTTTCTTTTACCCCCCACATCGGCAATTGCTACTTTGCCGACATGCACGGTAGCCTTAAATGACGGTATGACACCAAATTTATTGTGATAATGCTCGCTTTCGGACGAGATGGCTTCATCAAAATCGAAAAATAACCGCAGGCAATCGAGGTCTTTTTGCGAGTTGTATAAGGGCCAGCTCAGCACTACTTCATCCCCAACATACTGGTAAACTTCGGCTCCGTATCTTTCTATCCATGGGGTCATATCATTAAAGCACCTGTTCAAGAAACGGCTGTATTTAATATGACCCAGTTGCTCCGCAAGGGTGGTGGATTGGTTAAGATCAAGGAACATAAAAATCCGCTCCTCTTCCTGTGGTTGCCGATAGCGCCCAAGAAAGTAGTTGAACAATACACTATATCCAAGCCAGTTTCCAAGCTGGCGCAAAAAGTTCAACGTAAAACCCAGCACAATCATAAACAGGTAAATTGACAGAAATAACCCGGAGTAGATAAACGAGTAAGCGATGGCTAACGCCTGCTGAAAGGTAGCCCCGCTAATGACCATTGCCAAAGCCATCTGAATGGCAAAGGCTTCCACCACGATGACTACCGTGGCAATGCAAAGCCTTATGGGCAACATAATGTAATTGGGGTAATTCTGCTCGTATCGACGGAACAAACGGTTTTCAAAATAGAGTAACGTGAGCCCGATGAGAAGCCCGGAAAGGGAAGGCCCTAAAAACCTTAATGGAAAGGGATAGTTAAGGCCATGCAGTTCAAAATAGGACTCAGAAAGACCAGTCATTTTTAACAACAGGAAAAGGTTAGGCCCAAGGACAAACCCGGTGATAATAATGATGGAGTCTATTCGCTTATCAGATATGGTCAATTTTCCAGGATTTAATTGTTTTCTGGTATCATTTTTAGCCTTACTTAACGTCCCTTTTATCATTTTGTTTTAAACAAATGATTAACGTAAAGTTAAAAAAGTTTTATTTTACTTTCAAAGTAGCTTTTATCCATTTCGGAATGAGGGATTTTCTTTCCTGCATCAGCGCTTCAAATTCTTTCTGTGACAAGTTACCCAACCCTTTCACCATAGGCCTGCCCACAAAGGGAAAAATGACCATTCCCATCAGGTTTATTATAAAATGCAGCGGGTGGATAGCAACAATTTTTCCCTCTTTAACACTTTGCTGAAACTGTTTAAGAAAGTGAGACTTCATGACCATATCCCTCATTCCCATTTTTGCCACCAATGCTTCCGGTTGCGTTTTCAGTTCGCTCAGCAGAAAAAGCGGTATATCCGGATTCGCGGTTAGAAGATCAATATAATTGAGCGCAATCAATTCCACCTTTTTATCCAGCGTTGTTATATCATTATTGAAAACTTCAAAAATAGACTTGAAAAAGCCTTGCATGGTCTCAAACATGATAATGTCAAATAGTTTCTCCTTGCTTCGAAAGTAATAATTGAGCAATGCCAAGTTAATTCCGGCTTCTTCTGCTATATCTCTTGTTCGGGTAGCGGAAAAGCCCTTATCATGAAAAACAGCCCGCGCTGCGTTTTTTATTTTCTCTTCTGTAGACTCCCCTGAATCCGGTTTGTCTTTTTTTACTTTCATTCTGATCGCAGCTGTTACCGGAACAAACATATAGGTAATTCTCAATTTAAGCAAACACTTTAATCAAATGTTTAATAAAAAAATCCGGGTTTTACTGGCATCGAGTCCATCATCTGCATTTTATAGGTCGCCAGAATGCGCAAATAGTCCAGGCTTCGATGCCGGATAGATTAATCCGGGGGTAACATTTCGGCTATAGCCGGTGACATTCATTGGTGTCACATACCAAGTAAATGATTAAACGGTGCTTATTTTAGGTTCCAACTCCGATTTACGTCTTGTTCAGATATCTCGTGCCGGCTGCCCAGTATAAAAGCGCTTTCTGTTTTTCAAACTCGGCCATCATTTTAAGCCACTTTGTCTGGGACTGAATAAGCTTTTCCTGTTGAAGGTTGATCTTGAAAAGATCACTTTCACCTTGCTCCAGATTTAGGATTTCGCCCGCCAGTAATCGCTCATAGTTCGTCATCATATCACGCTGCTGACTCATCACGGATTGAAGATTGATCAATTGATTGTACGTGCTGCTTAACTGGTTGATAATCTCGCGTTCTGAAAGTGTAAGATCATACCTTGTATTTAATATTTTCAATTTTGTCACTGCAAGTTTTGCCCGTTCCTTTCTAAGGAAAAGCGGGAAGGAAAAATCGATTCCAAGTTTGTAATCCTCGCCGATCCGAAAGGAGGAATTCCAGTCGGGATCAAAAGGCTGGTTCAGAAAGTAGTAGCTAAGGTTTAACTGAGGTTTGAGATACTCGGCCGCCAGTTTACGATCCACCTCAAGTTGTTTGATTTTAACATTTATTTTTTGCAATTCAGGGTGATTTTCCTTTGCCTGGTCCGACAGTTCTTGCAGGCCGTTTCTTGTCATAATCCAGGGTTCGGCCTGTAGCACCGGAGCCCAGTTTGCATCCAACATCAGTGCGTTGCCGAGACTGTCCCAAAGGAAATTCGAAAGTCCCAGGCCACTGTTCTCATAGTCAAGTAAAGCTTCCTGCTGTTCGATGACGCGTTGCTGCCAGGTAATTTTCGCTTGTACCGTATCAAGGGGTGAAGCTTCACCAAACTGGTAATTGACTTTAACTCTCCCAAAAATCTCTTCGGCCAGCCTCACACTTCTGTTTAAGAGACGATAATTATAATACGCGTAATACCATTGCCAGTAATCCTTGGCAGCTTCCAGTAAAAGCTTGTTGATTTGTTTTACCTGTTCGGCCTCGGTTATATCCTTAAATAGTTCGGCCTGGCGCAGCGCGGTTCTTCGCTCATCAGTAATAAGTCCGCGGCCGAGCGGGATGGATATACCGGCATAGAATTGTTGATAGTTGGATTCATTATCAATGTAGCGCTCAGGGTTCAAATAGGTGCCCGTATTTCGCTCTACTCCGATGGAGGGATCAAGTGGAAACTTCGTAGGGATTTTGACGGACCCGTTTGCAATGGTGTAATATTCCTTGTCCTGGTAATTTTTGGAAAGGAATTCTGCTTCCAATTTCGGATCGAAATTTCCCCGCGCCATTCTAATCTCCTGTTTTGCGTTCTCGGAAAGCAATTGCGCCTGCTTGGCTACAGGATGATTCTGCACAACAAGGTGGTAGAAATTTTCGATCGTAAATGGCATTACAGAATCCGGTAAGGTAAACAGCGTATCCACAGGCGTTGAAACTTGCGCATCTATACGTTTACATTGAATCAGGAGCAGCAATAGCGTAGTAAGCCGAACCAACCCCATACCTTTTGAAATGATTTGGAAATAAAATATTATCACCCTTTTCATTTTTTTGCGGGAGCTTTGTCAACCGCCTCGTCCAACGGAGCAGCATACAAACTGGGCGGAAATCCATTCAATTGTCTCCATAATTCATACCAGACCGGTACGTCCTGGAGCATCACCCAGCCTTTGGTTCCGCTGCCCACGCGCAACTGCTCTGGCCACGGGTCTTGACTTTTATCAGGTACGACCAGTATTCTGAACTCGCCAGGCTTGGTATTAACATAATCAATGACCCGTACTTCCCCTCCAAACGTACCCACGGAAACACTGGGCCACCCGGAAACTTGCAGCGCCGGCCAGCCATCAAATTGCACGCGTACCTTTCTTCCCTTGCTGATGAGCGGAACATCCATTGCCTTCACATACATTTCGACGGCCATGTCCGATGCCTGTGGCATGATCGTACAGATGGCATCCCCCTCTTTTATCGTTTCCGCTATACCGGATTTCATTGCCTTCACGATATATCCATCCTGTGGGGCCAGAATCTGGTATTGTTCATTCCGTATCTCGGTATTTGCATATTCGTTTCGTGCTTTAGCGATATCGCCCTGCGTGTCGAAGGCCTCTGCCCGCGTGTTATTTAAATCGGATTCCGCCTTGCTGATCTTATCCAGGTACTCGGCTTCAACACGACCCAGTTCAAGTTGTGCATTAAGATAGTCCGCCTTACTTCCCTGGTATTTGTACTCGAACTCCTGAAACTTGGTCAGGGGAATGTTTCCAGCGTCATATAATTTTTTGTTGCGCTGGTATTGATTTTCCGCGTTCTGAAATCTCACTTGTTCAGCCTGTAGTTTTGATTGCGATTGCTCAATTTTGATTTTCATCGATTCACGCAATGCTTTGATCTGACGGAGAACTGCTTGTGCTTTTTTATCTTTAGAATCAAGACTGCTTTCTTTCGCCTCAATTTGTTGCATTAATCTCATCAGCAACTGGGGATCAAAATATTTCTCCTTGACTTCGCTGATGGTCACAATAGTATCTCCTTTATGAACAAGGTCTCCCTCACGCACATACCATTTCTGTACACGACCTGCGATAATTGCCTCGACCGTTTGAGGACGATTCATCGGATTTAGTGCCGTTACATTGCCATTGCCACGAATGTTTTGTTGCCACGGCAGAAAAAGAACAATCAAAAACAAAATACAAAGGGCAACGAGCCACCTGGCCAGTATTTTTCCTGCGCGGGGGGTGCGCAAAGAACGAAGCGAGTATAAACTATCATACCGTAATTCCTTCTCGATGGATTGATTGGACAGCTTTAACATATTATTCAAAATACCGGTTGATAACACCTTGCTTAAATAGCGACGGATATGAGTCCTCTGCGACTATTTTACCGCGATCCAGAATAATCACACGATCACAAGCAGCCATTACAAGAGGGTCATTGGACACCGCTAAAAGTGTCCATGCACCTTCTGGATTGATGACAGAGTGCATCAATTGAAGTTTATCTACCTTACTTAATCCTGAAAAGAAATCGTTCAGAATAATGAGTTCGGGATTCTTTGCAAGGCATCTTGCCAATATCAACCGGTGAACGACAGAGCTTGGCAAACCTTTCCCCCCGCTAATTATGTGGGTATTAAGTCCATCCGGCAAAGCACTAATGATTTCCCTTAGCCCCACCCGCTGAAGTACTTCCACAACCTCTTCTACGCGGGCTGTGGATTTTCCAATCGTGATGTTTTCGTAAATCGTACCGTCAAATATGTCTTCCTGTGAAATGTTCTTCGCGACTTTGTTACGTAAGTGCGCGATATCGAGGTCGCGGAGAGACAGATTATTGATGGACACCGAACCCTCATACTCTGTATACAATCCAGCGATGATGTTGGTTAAGGTTGTCTTTCCGCTCCCTCCTGGCCCTGCGATACAAACCCTTTCTTTTGACTGTATTCTCAGGGTTAAGCCATGTAGTGTGGCAGCGCGATTTCCACTATAGGCATAGCTGAGATTGTCTATAGCAATGTGGTAACCTTTGCCGATGCCACTTTTAGGAAAATCATATCCTCCTGATCTTTCGATGGGCAAGTCGGTGACATGTGCGACTTTATCAACAGCGGTAAGCAGGTCATACACGACATCGGCATACATGATCATTTTCTCTACTGCATTCAATACCAGTACGATGATCACTTCAGAGGCAACAAATTGACCAAGGGTTATTTCCCGGTTGATGACCAGTATGGTTCCCATGATCAGCAGTCCACCGGCAATGGCCACCTTGAAGAACACAAAAAATGAGAATTGCGTTAGCAGGACGGTAAAGTGAGTCTTGCGGTATTTCAGGTAGTTGCTCACAGCATAATCCGTTTTCTTTACCGGAAGATCCGTGTTCCCGGCAAGCTTAAACGAATTGATCGTACGGGCAAGTTCTTCCAGCCACTGAACCACTTTGTATTTGTACTTCGATTCATTCAACGACGAATTTAACCCGCGCGGACCGGTCAGATAGAAGATCAAGACGAGAATGAATACAAGAAGAATACTGAAGAAAACAAAAAACGGGTGGTAGAGCGAAAGTAACACTAACCCGAAGAAGATCTGAATGGCTCCGGAGGAAAGATCGATAAGCAATTTGGGCAGTCCTTTTTGAATAGCGATAACATCAAAAAAGCGGTTGACCAATTCAGGGGCGTACGAATTCATCAAAGACTCCATCCGGATGCGTGGAATCCGGAAAGCAAATTCAAATGCGGCTTTGGTGAATATCCGGCGTTGCAGGTGCTCTACCAAACTGATCTGCACGATTTGAAGACCACCGGTAACCATCACCCCAATAATCACAAGACCAATTAGTATATACACTGAGCTAAAGAAGACACCACCGGAAATAAGCTCCACCGTACTTTGTAGCCCTATTGGCAACATTAAGCTGATCAAGCCGATGAGGACAGCATAGAGCAGTATATAAACAATGTCCTTTTTCTCTGTTGCAAGCAAGCGGATTAGGCGCTTGACAGGTGACATCTTTTCGAAATTGTCATCCTCCGACCGGTAGTCACTGACAATGCTCTTATAGGGCATAATCACCAAACACGTAATTGCGTTTTGTTCATCCGTCAGACGTGGATCATGTATGTTAAAATCTTCATCCGTACCGTAAAGCAACGACTGCAGTGTATGCCTGTTTTTCTGGAGAAGCACAGGTTGCAGCGCGTCATTTTGCCTTTTGAAGATCAATACTGGTTCGGTAGATTCATCCAGGAAACCGGCAAAAGCATCCGTGGGTATTAAGTAGTCTAGTACCAAGAGATTGATTTTGCTTCCTGCTTCAATAATGTCTCTCTTCAATTCGGCCAAGTCGGCTGGGCTGTAAGAACGCTTATTACTGTCTACTAACTGCAGGTCTGCAGGGTCGAAATCATGTTTGAGGGCAAGAGCAGCTTCGCGCAAAATATGAATGATTTGATCATTGGTCATACCAGCTACTTTTCAATGGTTTTGAATACCAGACTTTCCAGAAACACATACAGTTCTTTATTCTGTTTTTTAGGATCGTATTTTATATCGGAAAGTGAGGGGAGATGTTGAGCAAAATAGAGCTGCTGTTTTACCAAAAGCAGCAGGGTACTTGCCAGTGAATGCGAGAACTCATAAGCAGGGTTAACTTCCCTGATTACCGCAGCTATTTTTTTGCATAAAGATTTATAGGGTAGAAATAGCCCTTCCTTGTTATCCGCGTCTACCTGCTTTGTCAGGAAGGTCTTCTCAAACTCCGCGCTAACAATGCGCTCCAGTGCCCGCTCGTCCACGTATGCAATATCGGGGTCAACTGTTTTTTCCTCCGAAATTTTATTGAGACATATTTTCAAGCGCTCTTTAGGATCTTTAACGTTGTTAATATGGAAATCTAGCTTGTATTCCAGCCAGGTCCAATACCAGTCAATAAGGTAGATGAGCAGCTTATGTTTATTCTCGAAATAGCGGTATAGCGATGCCTCTGTGGAACCAATTACGGATGCAAGCTTCCTGAACGTAAACTCTTCGAACCCCAATCTGTCCAACAATTCTATCCCGCTGCTGATGATGCTGCGGCCCAGTTCAGTATCCTGGGGGTCTCTGAGGTACAGGTTTTCGTTAAGCCGGAAGGTTAAAATAGCCATACTTCAAAAAGTAATAGTAATCCTATCATAAACGATGGATTGAGTATTTTGTTTGAGAATCTCTGAAATATTTGCAGCGATGGTCATTCGACGGCAGCAAATGACAAGGAATCCTCTATTACCAAATATTCTCACAACCTTACGTTTCGCTTTTGACGTTACCTAATTTATTACTGAGGCAAGACTTCAACGCGAAGCGGAAGAGAACAAGTAGCACCTCATAGCATCATTTGGGCGGCAAGTATATGAAATTCCCCGTTTAGCCGAATTCCCCGAATGAACTGCATTGAAAGACCTAGATTTAAATGCTGAAGAAAGACGGAAGTATCTGTTAATATCATTTGCGCAGCGTGACTTCGAAGGACCTGTGATCGGTTGTGATAGTCACATGTCGATAAAAGTTTACATTTATTGCTTTTTACTTCTCAACTTTGAGTTGAGATACGTTTGATTTTAAAATTAAATTCCAAAATCCAAAAAAAATTACAATGATCAAAACCCTCTTCTTAATCAATTCCTTCGTGATGCTGTTGGTTGCAACTGGATATTCACAAGTCGACATTACGGGCAAATGGAAAGGGGCAGGTAATGCGCCCGATGGCAGGACTGTAGACATAACCTTTAACTTTGTAACCAGCAACGAAACGTTGACCGGTTCAATGGATGGTCCTATGGGAACTAAAGAAATTCGCAACGGAAAGATTCAGGGCAAAACGTTCAACTTTGACATTCGCATGAACGGCAGGACCATAACTCATTCGTGCGAGATCATTTCCGAGGATAAGATACACCTGAAGACCGAAATGATGGAGATGGATCTGACCCGTGAAAAAAACCCGTGAAATCCGCATAGAAAGATAATCTGGGTAGCGAAAAAAGATTCCGCCATTTTGGTCGACAAAATTTTCCATTTCGTCTAATCGAACACCAAAAGTTGGAAATTCCCTGCTGATATTTATATCAGTTAAGCTGATCCGTGAAACGATACATAACACCAAAAATATCCGGCGCTGCTGAAGACACTGAGTAGGTGATGTCTTTATAGAAAATAATAGCCAACACACGCAACATGTTGAGGTGTATTACCATAGATGATGAGCCGTTAGCTCTTCAATTGATATCTTCATATGTTCGCGAAATACCCTTCCTCGAATTAGTCAAAAGTTGTACTACCTTAGCCGGTGCTGCCGAGGTGCTGTCTGCCGGAAAAATTGATCTGATATTTCTTGATATCGTTATGCCAGGTCAAAACGGCATTCAGTTTATGAAAAGCTTTAAACAACCACCTGCAGTCATTTTTACTACAGGACACTCTAAGTATGCAATAGAGGCGTTCGAGTTAAATGCAATGGGATATTTGATGAAACCGATTTCGTTTGATCATTTTCTCCATGTCACAGAAAGGGCATATAGAATTTTATACTCAAGGTCCAAACTTGGTTTAAGAAATCCTTCGATAGATGGTTACTAAGTCCAGCAGGTTATATTTTGCAAGGCGACTCTTAACTGTTTACACATTCGCGTTGCGGATACTGAAGACCTTCAATTCTTGATGTCCCCAGTTTAATCGCATGGATGACAAGGGTTTTTTGAGTCAAAACAAGTATAGCACTATCGTGCAATTCAACCTTGCTAATTACCTTTGTTGGTCCTGTAACAATTTTTGTGGCATCATGAGCTTCACACCAGGCCTCGCCGACATCCATTTGGGTTAAATCAAGAACGCAGTTGCCCTTAATCCTTATCTCCATCCGCTGACACACTCCATGAAACGATACCAGTCCACTTCCTGTAAGCTCCAGGCAAACAGTGTATTTGGGACAGTAAATCATCCCTGAAGCATTGAATGTTCCATTCATGAACATCGATACATTTCCATGATTGGAAACAAAAATAGAATCTGTTTCAACGACTCCGGTGTACCTGAGTTTCCGGGATTTAGCGCTTACCATAATCTACTTAAACTTTACCTCGCTTTTGCAATGTTATCATTAGCGTATTAAAAGTCCCATTAAAGAGACCAATGCACTTCATTAATAGACATAACAGGAAAACATCATAAACTGTTTTTTCCAAGTTAGAATAATACGTTAGGCGGCAGAAATTCTTGACACGCTAACGGTCATGCAGCGGATCCAAAAAAGATCGCGTAGGATTTTTGTTTCTGAAAAAACTGTCGGCAAGAACAACCTGAACTTCTATAAAATCACCTCAAACGTCTATTCTTGCAAACACATGCCACAACAATGCCGTTGGCTAGATCAAACAAGTAGGAGAACAAATGAAACGGTTTGGATTAACATTTATTCTGGTTGTCAGTATGGCGTATGGTTTGCAGGCTCAATCATTGGAGGGCCCGTGGGATTTAACGGAATGCCTTGCGTATGCAGCGGAAAACAATATTACCGTAAAGCAATCCGAATTAAACAAACAGTCAGCACAAACCGATTATAAACAATCGCGGCTGGAGCGCGTGCCCACGCTAACAGCATCCGGAAGCCAGTCACTGACACATGGTACCAGCGCGGATCCTATCACATACGCGTTTACATCCCAAACAATACATTCGACATCATTCAACCTCACCGCACAAGTAACGCTTTACAACGGTAACAAACTTGGAAACACTGTTCATCAGAATAAACTCCTGGTGGATCAAAACTCATATTACGTTCAACAAGCTAAAAACAATATTACGCTAAGCATGGTGGAGGCATACCTCCAGGCGTGTTATTACCATGAAGGGGTGATTATCGCTGAAAACAATGTAAAAACATCGGCCAAACAAGTGGAACGATCTCAGGCTTTATTTGATGCAGGTTCAGTGGCTGCAAAGGACTTAGCGGATAGCAAATCACAATATGCTATGGATCAGTATTCATTGGTGAGTGCTGAAAACCTGCTTCAACAACAGATTCTTACAATTAAGCAACTTCTTGAACTTGAGCCACAGCATCAGTTCAGTATTAAGTTTCCTTCTGTTGAAGAAGAACGTGTATTGGTTATTCCTGACAAGCATGATGTGTACGCCATTGCCGTGAACGAAATGCCCGAAATCAAGGCCAATCAGTTAGCGCGCCAAATCAGCGAACTGAACGTCCGAATAGCCAGATCCGACTATCAACCTTCGCTTGTTTTAAACGGAAACCTCTATACTGGTTATACCAATACCCAGGGGTCCACCTTTAACGAGCAGCTCAACACAAATTACAATGAGCGCGGGACGCTATCCCTCAATATACCCATATTCAATCAGTTCAAGACCAAAGCGAATGTCCAAAATGCGCAGATTGCTATTCGATCGGCCGAACTTGATTTGATTTCAGCTAAGAAAGAATTGTTTAAGGATATTGAGAATGCGCACCAGAGCGCAATAGGCGCTCAAGCTGAAATGGAAGCAGCACGCGTTGAAGTGGAAACCGCGACAACAGCGTACAACCTTGCAAAGATACAGTATAACGTAGGGCTTATCAATTCGGTCGAATTGCTTATTGATCAGAACGATTACATTACGGCGCAACAGAAGTTTATTCAAACTAAGTATTCTACCTTATTGTATTACCAATTGTTGCAGTTTTATCAAGGCAACCAAATCAAATTGTAAAAGAAAAAAATGAAAAAGTTGATTGACCAGCCTGGCGCCGAAATACGCGGAGGTCTGACCACTGAGCTTCTGAATCTCAAGAATCAACTAAATCCTCATTTTATCTTCAACACGCTGAATAACATCTATAGCTTAATTAACAGAAATAGGGAAATGGCGCAGGACGCAATTTTACAGTTGGCAAACGTCATGCGATACCTGCTTTATGATTGCAATAACAGGTTTGTTTCCCTCAATAAAGAGATTGACTTTGCCAACCACTATATCGGTTTAATGAAACTACGGATTGTGCCTGGAGTAATCGTTAAACATGCATTCAGGCGCGGTAACTATATTCAAATCGCGCCGCTGCTCTTTATTTCATTGATTGAAAATGCGTTTAAACACGGAATAAGTGATTCACAACCTTCATTTATCAACATGGATCTAACATTGACTGACAATCTCCTCGTATTTTCAATCTGTAACTCCTCCCATCCAAAAAATGATAAATACAGCCGTGGCTCGGGAATTGGACTTAAGGATCTACGAAAAAGACTGGCGCTTTTATATCCTGCAAAGCATAAATTAAACATAGTTGATGAGCAGGGCGTATTCAAATGCGTTCTGACTATCCATGTTGGTTCCTTAGGGCAACAAGATTTTACGAAAGGATCTATTTGAGAAAACCTCTTTGAACAAACTCATGAAAAGATTCTTTATACTTTTCTGCCACGGGAACCACAACAGCACCAAACATTATGTCATTACGTTGAATAGTGGCAATCTTTTTCAAATTTACAATAAAGGAACGATGTACTCTCATAAATTGCTTTGGTGACAGTTTCTCCTCCAGATACTTAAGGCTCATTAGCGACATGATCGGGCGGGCCTGCCCTTCTACAAAAAACTTGACATAATCCTTAAGTCCCTCAATGTAGATAATGTCCTCAAGAATTATGCGAATCAATTTATATTCTGATTTAACAAACAAATGCTCCCGGTTATCACTCATGAAAGGATTTTGATGTTTCACCATATCAAACCATTCTTTAGCACGAATTGAAGCCTCTAAGAATTCCGAATAGCTAAATGGTTTTAAAAGATATCCGAGTGCCTTAACTCTAAATCCATCCACTGCATATTGTTCGAAGGCTGTAGTCAGGATCACTTTGATTTTATCACCCAGTATTCGTGAAAGCTCAATGCCATTTAAGCCAGGCATTTGTATGTCAATAAAAGCAAGATCTACCGTTTCCTCATTGAGTAACTGAAGGGCAGCCGTTACGCCATTACATTTACCTTTCAGTGATAAAAAGGGAGTTTTCAGGACATACTTCTCGAGCAATTCGATGGCAAGGGGCTCGTCGTCAACAATGAGACATTTGACCAAGTGTCGAAATTTTTATCAGTTAAAAATTATACAGGTCATTGCAAATAATCTTGCGGAAAAAATTTCCGGATACCGATCAGATCATTGTAAAAACGGTATGTAGTTCATACCCTGGCAAAGGATCCGCCAGGGCTGAACCGCACTCCATCATTAGGAATCAGTAAGGAAAGTTTGGCTCCAAAAATTTATTCGTAAAGAAACAAATACCGTTCACTATCGGGAGTAAAATACGAATTTCTGCCATAAGCAAACAGCACTCATCGAAATTGTCGACCCATCCTGCTTTTTTGTAGACGAAATTTCTTTAAGGCCAACCTTTGATGTTGGTGCAATCCCCTTTTAATCTTTGAATTGACTCACATGAAACGGCCATGCACCCACCCAAAGGGATGATAATTTGGTCTGGCCATTCCATATGACAACTAAAAGCAATCATTAACACCTGAATTCAAAAAATGAAAGAATCAAGTTGGTTTTTAGACGTCAAAAAATTATTGCCAGTCGGTCAATGATGCACTACGTCGACGATTTCATTTTCGCGCTAAACAAAAAACACGGCGGTAGTGTTCAGATAAAGTTAAAATAAATTAAAATAAATTATTATTACTTCACCCGTAACCGCCCATCCCTACCAGATGAAAAACTATGCTATTCTTTTTGTCTCCTTATTTCTTGTATGCATTGAACTCCAAGCTCAGAACGATTCCACAAAATTGGAAATTGATTCCTTAGGGAAATATTTCGACATGAGTTTAGAAGAGTTACGCATGATAAAATCACGCGGAGTGTCTAGCGAACTAGAAAATTTTATCAACTCCTTGATAACTGTGGCTTCACAAAAAGCATTTTCAACCCGCGAAAGCCCCAGCGCGGTTACACTAATTTCAGAAGAGGAAATCAAAAAATCAGGAGCAAGGGATTTAATTGATGTGCTTCGTATGGTTCCTGGTTTTGAGTTTGCATACGACGGATCTAATGGCCTTGGCCTTGGTGTTCGTGGCAACTGGGCTAATGAGGGGAAGGTTCTCCTTCAGGTAGATGGTGTTCAGTTGAACGAAATATTTTCAGGAACCATCCAGCTTGAAAACCGCTATCCGATTTCCAGCATCAGCCGCATTGAAATTATCAGAGGACCCGGTTCTGCCATTTTTGGAGGCTTTGCCGAATTAGGCGTAGTCAATATCATTACCAAGTCAGGAACCGAAATTGACGGTGCTTATATATCAGGCGTTTATGGACAAATGAAGGATGGCAATGCGAGACGTACGATCAACCTCGGAGTCGGTAAAAAGATAAGGGATTTCGATCTATCATTGACAGGGGTAATCGGAGAAGGGAATCGAAGTGACCGCGCCGCATTTGTGCGTGATATGTTTGCATCTTCATCTATATCCACTTCCATTAACGGAGAATATCAAAGCCTGGCCGACAACTCGTCCATCAACCCGTTCTTGTGGAATGCCAGGCTGGGATACAAAGGCTTGTCAATGAGCATCATCTATGACAACTATACCACATCGAATTTGGGTTTTACCGATGAATACGGCAACCGTTTTCTGTCCAG
This sequence comes from Chryseolinea sp., assembly GCA_031400145.1. GTDB lineage: Bacteria > Bacteroidota > Bacteroidia > Cytophagales > Cyclobacteriaceae > Chryseolinea. The sequence goes on from JANNPM010000115.1 coordinate 31,801, forward strand.
GTCCGCCAATGCGTTTTCAGGAGAAATAAAGTACGACTGGAAGATATCAGATAAAATAACCTTAGCCCCTTCGCTTTCCTTTACCCGTCAATCACCGCGCTTCCATGATCTTCCTGACACAATTAATCTTACTCAGGAACTGGGCCGGCGTCTGAAAACCTCACTGACACTAGAATACAGCCCCTCTAGAAAAATAAATCTAATTGGCGGTTTCAGCTTCTTTACGGACAGAGGGACCAACGATACTGATTCCATTAGTACAATTGATGGTTATGTTAGCTCCATCTCTTATAATAATTATGCGCTTTTTACTCAATTTACGTTGCGCAATAGAATTGCAAACCTCGTCATGGGCGCCCGTTATGAAAGCAATTCTGAATTTGGTGATGCCTTTGTGCCACGCATTGCGCTGACGAGAAGGATGGATAAATTTCACGTTAAGTTGCTTTATAGCCAATCTTTTCGTTCACCCACTATACAAAATATCGCGCGAGGTTTAAAAAACATTTCCACGTTCGAATCCGGAATAGAACCAGAGCGTTCAACGGTGGAAGAAATTGAGGTGGGCTATCAGCTTACGCGAGATGCCCTGATTACTGCTAACTTTTTTAATACAGAAATCAAAGATCCCATCGTCTACAGCAGCGATGTCAACGTGTACACAAACCTTGAGAAGTCCGGGAGCCTGGGCGTAGAACTTGACGCGCATATAAAGAAAAAATGGGGGTTCATCAATGTTAACTATTCCTTCTATTCAGCGGCCCATCATCAGCGATTACAAATTTACGCCACACGAGAATATGTCCCGGGCGATACCTTAAGAGCTACAGGAAGTGAAGCAAGTGAGAACGTGTTACTCGCTCTTCCGGCTCATAAAGTCACCCTTGGTTCCAATGTCGCATTATCCTCCGGCATTTCAATCAGTCCTTCATTGATTTGGGTAAGTAAGAGATATGGATATGATATCAGAAGCACCGGATCGTCCGGTTATACGTTTTACTTGAAAGAAGATTCCCCCAGGATGACGGGCAATGTATTTTTGAATTGGAACAACCGCGCTAAGCACTTTGAGATTGGCGCTGGCGTATATAATGTATTCAATTCAAAATATGATTATCTGATACCAGTCGCCACGCGAAGCTCTTCCCCGCTGCCATCAGCATCAAGAGAATACTCAATAAGATTGTCCTACTTGTTCAAGTCAAACTGAACCGGCCATGAAAACCATTACAGTGAAGGAAAGTTTACTGCTATTCGTCCTAATTGTCGGTGTTAACACCATCTCCTGGGCCCAATCTAAAGATTACCGATCGCAGGTTTTGTTTATGTACAACTTTATTAAATACATAAACTGGCCCGCGGAAACAGAAACGTTTGTTGTCGGTGTGGTGGGGGACTCACCCATCCAGGAAGAGCTTAAAAGACTTGCCCTGATTAAAAAAACACCCAGTGGGAAATCAATCGTTGTGAAAATAATCAATCAACCCGCCGAAGCCGGAAATTGTAGCATGATCTATGTACCGGACAAACAAAGTAAGGAAATAGCCAACATCGTGGCGCAGATAAAATCGTACCCGGCGCTGATTATCGGAGAACGGGACGGCCTGGTAAAAAAGGGCGCCGAAATTAGCTTTTTCACCCAGGACGACGACAAACTGGGTTTTACGATAAGTCGAAAAAATATGGATAGTAAAAAGTTAAAGGCATCCGGTGAGCTTCTCCGTCTGGCCGAACTAGCTGACTGACCTTAAAATGGTAAGAACCGGCTATTTCCCATTTCGTGGATCCGAAAAAGAAATTCAACGGTTAGTTTGTTCATTTCGTCCATAATATCTGAAAAATTATTCCGACTGATTTTCATTGCTACCTTTGCAATACCTTAACGCTCAATGACCTGATACTATTGAAATGGCCATGCACCTTGTTCATCCACAGTAATAATATTTTGGTCCGGCCATGCCGTGTGACAATCAAAAACAATTATTAACACATGAAATGGCCATGCACCCCGTTCACCCAAAGTGATGATAATTTTGTCTGGCCATTCCAGGTGACAACTAAAAACAAATTATTAACACATGAAATCGTCATGCACTGCGTTCACCCAAAAGGATGTTAATTAACCATGCGATTCCATGTGACTACGAAAAAAGCAATTATTAACACATGAAAAGTAACACGAAATCGAATGTGAATACCTACAGACTTCTTTTTCACTTTTCCGTCACGCTCGTTATCCTGTTTCCTTGGCCCTGGTTCTTTAGAGCGGATGAATTTAAAGATCTAAATAACTTTTCTGAATTCCTGAACTTCTGGATCATCTTTACACTGATTACCATTCCTTTCTACTTTACGAATTCATATCTGCTAGTGACATTCTTTCTGAAGAGAAGAAAATACCTGTTGTATATTACGATGCTCTTAGTCTGCATTTTTTTAAGTATTTTACTGAAGGAGGTATTGCAAATAAGTTTCTTCTTTCCCACCGAAAATACGCTGGCCGAGTTGCTTCAAAAACCCTTTCACGTTTTTCCCATGCTCATGATTTTCGCCATAGGGACCAGCTTCGAAATGATTTTAAGCTGGGAAAAACAACGCAGAAAAGAAGAAGAGACGGAAAAAGAAAAAATAAGGGCTGAACTATCGTTTCTTAAAACTCAGATTAACCCGCACTTTCTATTCAATTCACTGAATAACATCTATTCATTATCGGAAAAAAAATCAGATCGGGCTGGGGAAGCGATACTACTCTTGTCCGATATCCTTCGCTACGTACTGTATGAAACCAATCACGGCAAAATACAATTACGAAAGGAAATACAACACCTGGAGAATTACATTTCCATGCAGCGTGTGCGGATTTCGGCCATGGAGGGCTTGACAATTGAGTTCAAGTATCACGGTGACGTGGGCAACATTCTAATTGAACCTTTGTTATTGATACCCTTTGTGGAGAATGCTTTTAAGCATGGCATTTCCTATGAGGGCCCCTCGAAAATTCTCATCGAACTCTTCGTAACCGACAACGTTTTTACCTTTGCGGTAATGAATAGTAAGAAAAAAAATCAAGACTTAATAACTAAAAGCAACCGGGATCGTGAAGGTATTGGAATCGCAAATACAAAGAGAAGATTAGACTTAATGTACCGAAATCGACATGTACTTAGCATCAAGGATAGCCCGGACCAGTACAACGTTAAACTCGCTATTCAGTTGGTGGAAAAAGAAGACTGGCAGAATTATGCACCGCTAAAAGTAATCAGTGCAGTGAACTAAAGAAAATGCAATCACCTATACATGTTTATACTCCCAGGTAAATTTTAAGAATTTCTGAAGAATAAACTGTAACATTACCGTGTGAAGATAAATTGCATAGTTATTGACGACGAGCCACTTGCGCTTGAGCTGATTGAATCGTATATCATGAAGGTGTCTTATCTGCAGTTGAAAGGTCTGTATCATAAACCATTCAATGCAATAGAAACATTAAGAACAGAAAAAATTGACCTGATTTACCTGGACATTAACATGCCGGACATTACAGGGATCGAATTTTTGAAAGGGTTATCCAATCCTCCCAAAGTAATCTTCATTACCGCATACGATCACTTTGCTGTTCAGGGATTTGAAGTGAATGCCGTGGATTATCTATTGAAACCTGTTCCATTCCATCGTTTCTTATTAGCTACTGATCGTGCATTTGACCTGTTAAAGAAGAAAGACCATGAGACAAAACCGCCCGACTATATTTTCGTAAAGGCCGAGCACAATACAATCAAGATACCGTTGGAATCCATCTACTACATACAAGGGTATAAGGATTATCTAAAGATCTACAACGACGGTGCCTCTCCTATTTTAACGATCACTACGTTGAAAAATATGGAAAACTTGCTTCCTTCCGGATTTCTTCGCGTGCACCGTTCGTATATCATTTCCATTAACAAAATCACGTCTTTCCGGAACGCCAAAGTAAGAATCAAAGGTAAAGATATTCCGATTGGAGATTCTTACAGAGACTTTTTCCACCGCACGGTGGTCGACGGAAAGTTGAAGTAACATTTTAAATCGTTCAATTTAGCCATTTTGTCTGCCTAACCAGCCCATTCGTCTGTTTTAATAATTAGATTGCTTCCCTTTCATCAATTTTCTACCACGTTATTGTTAAATCAGGTGCGCTGTCAGAATGAGTGGTGGGATGCGATGGCAGATAAAAATAATTTATTAATCTATATGATAAATCACTTCTTTAAAACATTTGTTGCCTTTTTATTCTTTATCATTTATGGGATTACGACAATCCATGCGCAGAACAAATTTACACTTAGCGGAAGTTTGAAAAACGGTTTAAACGGAGAATCGCTGATCGGCGTCTCTGTTTTAATTAAAGAAACCGGCACAGGTGCTCTGAGCAATGCATACGGATTCTATTCCATCACATTGCCGCCAGGTGATTATACAGTAGAGTACAGTTTCATAGGCTACAATAAATTCACGCAAACCATCCATCTCGATAGAAACATAAAGATTGATGCGGAGCTTGAAGAAAGTGCAGAGCAACTAAAGGAAGTGGTGATATCGGCTGAGAACGAAGATCGGTCCACCAATGTCAAAAGTCTGGAGATGAGCACCAATAAGCTTGACATAAAAACCATTCAAAAACTTCCTGCATTGTTGGGCGAAGTGGATGTTGTAAAGAGTTTACAGTTTTTACCGGGAGTCAGTCAAGTAGGGGAAGGATCCTCCGGCTTTAACGTGCGGGGAGGGAGTACGGGCCAAAATCTAGTCCTGCTGGATGAAGCTCCAATTTATAACTCATCTCACATGCTTGGTTTTTTCTCAGCTTTCAATCCCGACGCCGTAAAGGATGTAAAGCTTTTCAAAGGCGCTATTCCTGCGTATTATGGAGGCAGAACCAGTTCTGTGCTGGATGTTCGTATGAAAGAGGGAAACATGAAAGAGCTTGAAGTAAATGGTGGTGTAGGGTTGATCTTCAGCAGGATTGCCGTAGAGGCACCGCTGATAAAAGACAAATCTTCTTTTATCATCGCGGCACGAAGGTCCTACATTGACATACTGGCTAGTTCAATTCTCGATGACCTTAACCTGAATTTTTATGATGTCACGCTAAAGACCAATTACAAATTCAGCGACCGTAATCGCCTTTACCTATCAGGCTATCTTGGCAAGGATAACTTCAACCTGTCCGACGAAGCCGGATTCAACTGGGGTAATCAAACCGCCACCATCCGCTTGAATAGCGTATTAAGTAACCGATTGTTTGCCAACTTCTCCGGCGTTTTTAGCAATTATGAGTATAAACTGAATTTTGACGAGGATGCCGATAATAACTTTTCCTGGAACTCAGCCATTACCAACTATATGTTGAAGCCGGACTTCAGTTTCTTTATCGACGAAAAATCTGAAATCAACTTTGGAGGCGAAGCTACCTACTACAGGTTCAATCCTGCCAAAACAGTAGGTACGACCAACGGAGAAAGAATCGACAATAGCTTAGACCGAAAGTATGCCCTTGAAACCGCAGCCTATCTCAGCCATAAGTTCAAGATAAACCGGCATCTTGAGCTCGAGTATGGCGTGAGGCTCTCTCACTTCAACTATCTGGGCGAGGGCTATTCCTACACCTACAACGACACCATTCCAGGAAAAAAACGGACAGTAACCGGTGAGCAGTACTACGAAACAGGTGAAACCATCGCTTCTTACACTACACCTGAGCCGCGCATTGCTGTAAAGGTTGAGCTGAATGAAAACAGTTCGATCAAATCGAGCTATAACCGGACGGCGCAGTACGTACATTTTATTTCTAATACAACCGCCTCTAATCCTCTAAACGTATGGACACCAAGCACCAATAATCTGAAACCAACTATAGCCAATCTGTTTACCTTAGGCTATTTCAAGGCAATCGGAGCTAAAAGTGAATACGAGGCTTCTGCGGAGGCATTCTATCGCACTTCCGCCGATGAGGTGGATTACATCAACGGTGCCGACCTGCTGAGTAATCCGTATCTGGAGGGCGATCTGCTCAGTGGAGACGGGCGGGCTTATGGTCTTGAACTATATCTTAAAAAGAACACAGGAAGATTTAATGGATGGGTAAGTTACACCGTGAGCCGTTCAGAATTAAAGGTAGACGGCATTAATCGCGGACGCTGGTATCCTACACGGTTCGATCAGACGAATAACTTAAAAGTAGTTGCCATTTTCGACATCAATAAGCGGTGGTCGGCAACAGCTGACTTTGTCTATACCACAGGAACACCCACAACCTTTCCTGACCAGCGTTATACCTCGCAAGGAATACTAATACCCTACAACTCGCAGGATTCTCGAAACGATACCCGCATCGAAGACTATCATCGTCTTGACGTGTCGTTCCGTCTGGAAGGAAAGACACACACAAAGAGCGGAAGAGAAAGAAAGAACCGTGATTTCTGGGTATTCTCTGTTTATAATCTCTACGCACGCAGGAATGCATTCTCCATTTACTTTAGTCAGTCTGAGGACAGGGTTACGGCTGGAAGACCGTTACAATCAGAAGCACGCCAGGTATCCATCATTGGCACCCTGGTTCCTTCAGTGTCTTATAATTTCAAATTTTAATAACCGCACGCTTAACTTAACAAGTAAAAATATGCAAAAGGCTTCACTTCTATTTATTGTAACGGCAGTTTGCTTCTTCTCCTGCGACGACATCATAAATGTTGATACGGGTACTGCTGACCCGGTTTTAAATATCGATGCCTGGGTGAACAATAAACCTGAAACGCAGACCATTTACATCACCCTTTCTCAGGATTATTTTGATAATGAAAATTTACCGCCGGCAGTCAGCGGTGCATCGGCCTACATTGAGGATAACCAGGGCAATGTTTACGAGTTTACCGAAGACTTAGCCTCGAATGACGGAGCATACCGCTGGCAGCCACAGGCCGGAGAAATGCTGGGGGAGACAGGGGCACGGTACACGCTTACCGTATTGTACGATGGAGAGACATTCACCGCATCCTGCACTACCGGAAGAGTGCCAGAAATTGACAGCATTACTTTTTCGAAAGAAGACGACATAGGATTTGGCGAAGATATAGACCGGTATCAAGGGGAATTCTGGGCAACGGATTTATCTGGAGAAGGAGATACATATTGGATAAAGACATATAAAAACGGAACCTTGCTGAATAAAGTAAGCGAGCTGAACATCGCTTACGATGCGGGTTTTTCCTCTGGTAATGGGATTGACGGAGTGACATTCATTACTCCGGTGCGTACCGGCATTAATGCCAATGACGAGGACGACGATGGCGTGC
>JANNPM010000118.1:0-5856 GCA_031400145.1 Chryseolinea sp.
CAGCAGGGGAATATGGAAAGTAATGGTAAATCCACAGCGCGCAACGGCGAGCAGGTCACTTATCAAACAGGGCCAGTTATATGGGGAGAGCCGGGCACCAATGGTCAGCACGCATTTTATCAGCTGATTCATCAGGGAACAAAGATCATTCCGTGCGATTTCCTCGCTCCTGCATTAAGTCATAATCCTATCGGCGACCATCACGATAAACTATTGTCTAATTTTTTCGCTCAGACGGAAGCATTGATGAGAGGAAAAACATATGAGGAGGTTCAACAGGAATTGAAGAACGAGGGGATGGATAAGGAGTCCATTGAATTTCATACGCCGTTTCGTGTTTTTGACGGTAACAAGCCAACAAACAGCATACTGTTTAAACAGCTTGGTCCGCGGACGCTCGGCAGCTTAATTGCGATGTATGAGCACAAGATTTTTGTACAAGGCGTTATCTGGAATATTTTCAGCTTCGATCAATGGGGGGTTGAATTGGGAAAGGTGCTTGCAAAGAAGGTATTAAGTGACCTAACATCCTCCGTTGAAGCTACCGGTCATGACTCATCTACCAATGGGCTCATTAATTATTACAAACGATTGAAGTCCAGAAGTTAAAATTGTTGATTGTAAAGTGAAACTGGTCCGCTATTTTTGTTGGATTGTACTGATAAATGGAGAACAAAATTTTGAAGATCGGGGTCTTCACGTCGGGTGGCGATGCTCCGGGAATGAATGCAGCCATCCGTGCCGTAGTCCGGGCCTGCACATACTATAAGAGGAGCTGTGTGGGCATTATGAGAGGGTATGAAGGGATGATTGAAGGAGACACTATGAAACTTGATGCCCGTTCTGTCGGTAACATCATCCAACGTGGAGGGACAATACTTAAATCTGCACGCAGCAAAGAATTCAGAACCGTTGAAGGCCGCCAAAAAGCTGCGGAGCACGTAAAAAAACAAGGCATCGATGCGCTCATCGCTATCGGCGGCGATGGCACTTTTACGGGTCTTCATAAATTCTATGAGGAGCATGGCATTCCGTCGATCAGTATTCCAGGTACAATTGACAATGATATAGCCGGAACTGATTACACGATTGGGTATGACACCGCCACCAACACCGCGGTTGAAGCCATTGACCGCATCCGCGACACGGCGCTTTCTCATAACCGGCTGTTCTTTATTGAAGTGATGGGACGTCATTCCGGATACATCGCTATCAACAGCGGAATTGCGGGTGGCGCCGCTGCCGTGATTATCCCGGAACAGGGAATGTCTTTCGACGAACTTTATACGCTGCTCGGTGAAGGAGGAAAAACCAGCAAGAAATCAAATCTTGTGGTTGTCGCGGAGGGCTCAAAGATTGGAGATGCGCACTCACTGGCCAAACAGGTCGCAGAACGCTCCGACTATTTCGACATTAAAGTAACCGTGTTGGGACATCTGCAGCGCGGTGGCTCGCCCACCTATTTTGACCGGGTACTGGCGTCGCACATGGGCATCGGAGCGGTCGAAGGACTCTTTAAGGGTGAGTTCGACTGCATGGTTGGTATCAGAAACAAAATAATTGTATACAACAAGTTTGATGACATCATAAACAAGCATCACGACATTGATGCTGAATCGTTTCGCATCGCCAAAATTCTTTCAGTATAAACCCAAATCTATAGATTTACAACCACGCTAATATGAGAGAGCTTACGATCGGCATCGACATTGGGGGCACAAATACTAAATATGGAATTGTCGACCGAACCGGCAATGTGATTTCTCACGGCAGTATTTCCACAACGCAATTCAACGAGTTCAAAGATTATTTCAAAGGACTTTCCGAAGCGTTGCGCGTGGAGATCAAAAAATTAGAGCGCGAGCACAAGATCATCGGCGTGGGCGTGGGCGCAGCAAATGGCAATTACTATAAGGGTACGATTGAACGCGCGACTAATCTTCCATGGAAAGGTATAATTCCCCTGGCGGACATGTTCCGTGAGGAATTTGACCTGCCAGCCATTGTGACAAACGACGCCAATGCTGCTGCGGTTGGCGAAATGGTTTATGGCTCAGCGAAAGGGATGAAAGACTTCGTTGTCATAACGCTCGGCACCGGACTGGGTAGCGGTTTTGTAGCCAATGGCCAGCTGCTGAATGGCAAGCACGGGATCGCTGGCGAAGTTGGCCACACCTCGGTGAATCCCGCCGGACGTTTTTGTAATTGCGGAAAGAGGGGATGTCTTGAAACATACGTGTCGGCTACTGTCATCAAGCGCTCAGTGTATAAACTGCTGGCCGATCATTTGGAGCCAAGTGAACTTCGCGGGATCAGTTTTGATAACCTTACTACCAAGATGATCACTGAAGCTGCCGTACGCGGCGATCTCGTCGCACTTGCTGCATTCGAATATACAGGCCGCATATTGGGCATGAAGCTAGCCGAAACCGTAGTGCATACCGACCCGGAAGCAATCTTTCTCTTTGGCGGACTGTCGCTGGCCGGTGACCTGATCTTTAAACCCACGATCAAGCATATGGAGGCTAATCTGATGCCTCTCTTCCGCGGAAAAGTAAAAGTTCTGCCGTCCGGCTTGCAGAACCAGGCCGCACCGATCATCGGCGCCAGCAGCCTTGTTTGGAATTACCTGGATAACACGACGTTGAAGGAAGCCATTGCGTGACGAGGATGGTTCGGGCGGGGCTTAACCGTAAGACGGTTAAGTGCGAGCCCGACCGAAAAAAACCAAACGGTCGTCCTCCAAAAATATCAGGAGCGACAGGATCATGATCATGGCAAAATCCGGAAGGCTGAGCATCCACCAGATAAGAACGTGGAACACTAGGCCCATTATTAAGACCTTCTTACCGGCAAATCTAGTCCATACCAATATTCCGAATGCTAATTCAAAAATTATTGTGAGCCATGCAAAGATGATATCCCAGCAAGGCGATTGAAAGATTCGCGGAAAAGTTGGATTGTATAGACTCTCAAAGTGACGAATAAATTGAAATGCCCGGCCGGATCGCCACGTTTCACTCAATAGCTTATCAAACCCGGAAGACATGTAGACGAAAATAATCTGCCATTGACACAACAACCTGCCGGTATTAAACAAGGTAATTTGAACTGTAGTGGCTTTAGACGATTTAAATATATCTCTGTAATCCCATGGAATGCACCAGACCGACAACATCAGCAGTATCAGGTCTGATCCATTTCCCAGCGGAAGATTGACCACGGTCAGATTAAGAATCAGCCAACAAAATGTTACATTCGCAATGTAATTCGGACCTGTAATAACGATGGCCAGAAGCAACGCACCGGCTACACTCTGGAATAGATATGGGTGGCTATTTGCCAGAAAGGCTGGTGACAGTACAATTTTTCCCAACGGTGACCGCGGCAAGGAGATATTATGATGTTGCAGCATGACTTCGCTTACATTCCAGATCAGGATCAATTTCACCAGCGCATAGCAAACAATGGCCTTGAAAAATATCTTCGAGACAAACGGCTGCTTCCGCGAACCAGTCAGCGACGCCCCAAATTCTTCAATCCAGTTTTTTACCAGCATGGACTTTACCGGGATCGTATTGATAGACAAAAAGTGTGTCCATTCGGAAATCATCAGTCTCTGGCTGATAATGCTTTCGTAGATAAACTATCGAAACGCTGTCAACCGCCCGCTTAATCAACGCAGCGGTCACGTATTGATTTAATTCGCGAAAAGCTTTCGACGAGTGAACCTTGGACGCCTTTACTTCTGACAAGCTCCAGGCGGCATAAGCTTCGTAATCGCCTTCGTGAAGTTTATCGTACCTCCATGGATGTTGCGTGTAATAAATGAAATTCTCGTATGCATAGTCGTGAGGCAGCGACCATTTTCCGTCCTTGAGATACGACACATATAGATGGGACGTGTACTTGATGCGTTCATCTTGGAAGAAGGGGCCCACCAGAATGTGTTTTCTATAGAATGTGATCAGCTTTAAAGGTGAATAATGCGCGGGTAACAACAACGACGAAATCGCAATAAAAACATGGAGGCCTAGCAACATGCAGGCCATTCGCCCAACTCTGCCTCTGAATGCTCTTAGTGGTCCATTCACATTTATAAAGTAGCAAAAAGGCCGGTCCTAGTCAACGTGCTCAAGCTTAACGCCAAGATGTTCCCCCAACTGCATAAAATGTTTTATCCACTCAGCAGAATGTCCGTTAAAGCTTCGGTCGGCACTTGACATTTCGAAATAGAGGTTCTGGCTTTTATAAAGGTTCGGGTTGAGATTAAATTTTAACAACAACGGAAAAAGGCGGTTAAGCCTCGAAATGCGTTTATGGTTGTCTCCTTCGGCGCGGACTCGTCGAACCTCCTTAAATATGCTTTCGCCCACAAGCCTTTCCAGTTTTCCAATATCCTCAACATCAAGCTTCCATTTCACCAGGTCGTTCATAATGCGTTCAACCTGCAGCACATTTAGTCTCTCGGTTTCAAAGCTTCGGATCAGGTCGGCATTCAATATATATTCAAAGGTTGTCCGGTAGGCCGTGGGAATCGGCGTGTCGCTGTTGGCGAGGGCCATAACCAATGGATAATCCCGGTTATAAATTCTCCTCAGCGAATTTTCCAGATCACGCATGCTTTGATAGGTGATGATATTAAATACCTTTCTTTTCTCATCCTGAAAAAGCTGCCAGATCGTATACTTGTCGCCGCCGAAATGATTCTGCATCAGTCCAATGATATCGCCCAGGCGTGCTTCATCGAATGCCTTCAATATCTGTGCCTGCACAGCGGCAAACTTATCAACCTGCATTTCGATAGATATGTTGCCGATGATATTATGCTGGCCCATGTAGATGACCGCGAAAGCAAACTTCTTCTCCGATCTGGTTACGTTAGATCGCACATTGGTTATGCCGAGCACGAGCCGAAGCTCACCTGCTTCTTTGCGAACGAAAACATCATTGCTCGTCGTATAGTTAAATACAGGCGTTGATTCGGGATCTTCCTCGAAAATAGCGGCGACAGCATAGTGCATCCCCACACGCTGGAGATTCGTCTTGGAAGGAAGCACGAACTTTCGATAAACTTCGGCCCCATTCTCCACGGCCGTAAGGTTGCTCGGAGCGAGTTCAAGCCTTGAAAGAAATTCCGCTTCGAGATTCACATCATTTGTCTGGCTGACTAACTGCATCGCCCTGCAGGCATACTGAAGAATCTGAACGGTTTCAATCCCCGATATCTCATCGAAAAACCAACCACAACTTGTATACATCAGCATGGCGTGTCGTTGCACCTCCATCAATCTGAATACACGGTTGTGCTCCACCTCCCGAAGGCAATGTTTATCAAGGAACGCCTGGATAGTGTCATCATTCCGATCCAGGATAACGTCAATGTAATCTTCACGAGCCTTCCACGGATCGCGCAATATACCGGAAGCTTCTTTTTCATATATCTTGGCAAGCTCATCTCTGAGCCAATCCAGCGCGTCTCTCAGAGGTTTTCTCCATCTCTGATGCCAGTCGGGCTTGCCCGAATTACATCCGCAGTTGTTACGCCAGCGTTCGACCCCATGAACACAACTCCATGAGCTGTTCTCGTGAATAATGGCCTCATACGCAGGCGGGAATTTGGCAAGGAACTCAGGGTAGTTTGTTAATATTGAATTCTTCCGACGGCCGATATAATCAAGGCAAAATGCCAATGCCATATCGCCATGCTTGTGATGGTGTCCATATGTTTCTCCATCGGTCGCTATATGCACCAGTTGAGGTTCTTTGGAATCCTTATCAAACGAGTCCAGTAAACGGTGCGCAAATTTTTTACCGTCATATAATAACCCATTGAACGCCACTTCCTGCGCGATG
>JANNPM010000133.1:0-7408 GCA_031400145.1 Chryseolinea sp.
GCGGTGCTTTGCTTCTCTGTTTACCGACCGCGCCCTCAGCTACCGCGTGGATAAGGGGTTCGATCATTTCAAGGTCGCGCTCAGCATCGGCGTGCAGCGCATGGTGCGCTCCGACCTCGTCCCGTTGAAGAAAGTATGTCAGCAAATTCGTCCATGTATATGATTGGTTGCGATTGTTCCAGACCGTAAGCTGGTTTGGGTTGTTGATCCGAAGGTCTGTGCCCCAGTTCCTGTCGAATCGTCTTTGTTTGAGGTGATTGATATCGAGGCCCAGCGTCGAGGTAAACTTGAAGTTCTTCGACAGGTCCATATCGAAGAACACTTTTCCGAAGACCTGATCAATAATCTTCTTATTCCTGTTGTAGGCAAGCAGTCCCACAGGATTATATCCGTCGCCCAAGACATCAAAGCGATCCGGCTTGTCTGTAAAGTTGCCATCCGCATCGTAAATGGGAATGCCAGGCGTACGGAAGAAAGCGTAGCGCACAACACTGCCACCATTTCCCCCGGCGCCGTCTCCTGAACTTCCGATAAGATCCGTCGTGCTCCTGGAGATGTTCAGGTTCATGCCCGTTGTTAACCAGGGTTTGACTTCGGTTTTTAGATTAATCCTTCCTGATATACGATCGTATTCACTCGACTTAATGATCCCTTCCTGGTTGAAATAGTTCACCGACATGAAGTACTGCGTGTTTTTTTCTTGACCGGAGATCGAAAGGCTATGTGTTTGCAGCACCGCATCGCGCATGATCGCGTCAATGTAATTGACATCCGGCAATGTTGCCGCGAGCTCGTCGCTGATGAGCGGCCGGAGAAAGATTGGATTTGTTTTTCCTGCATTGTCGTTGGTTGCTGCTTCGTTATAGATAGAGACATATTCATTTGTGCTGGCCATCTTGATCAGACGGCTGGGGCTTTGTATACCTGTCTGCGTGTTGAACGAGATCACCGGTGTTTTGCTTTTCCCGGATTTTGTTGTTACGATCACCACGCCGTTTGCTGCCCGGGAACCATACAGGGCGGCTGCGCTGGCATCCTTAAGGATCGAAATATTCTCGATGTCTTGCGTGGGGAAATTGGTGATGTCAAGTGTCGGCACACCATCGACGATATAGAGTGGATAGTTTCCGCTGTTCACCGAGCCCACGCCGCGAATACGAACTGACACGCCTTCACCCGGGGCGCCCGTATTCTGGGACACTACTACACCCGGCGCGCGGCCTTGTAATGCCTGATCGATCGATGGCACGGGAACTTTCACCAATGCATCAGATGAGACGGTTGACACCGATCCTGTGATCTTGTCTTTCTCCTGCGTGCTGTAACCCATCACAACAACCTCGCCCAACGCGGTAAAGTCTTCCTCCATAGTCACATCGATTGTACTTTTGTCTCCAACCGTCACTTCCTTGTTGGAGAAACCAATCATCGAGAAGATCAGCGTTGAGTCCCTGAAGCCTTGCGGCATGCTGATGGCAAACGCGCCTCCGGCGTCCGTGTATGTTCCAGTGTTCGTGCCGCGGAAGTGTACATTGACTCCGGGCAGTCCTTCCCCCTGGCCATCGCGCACATTACCTTTTACAACGGCCTGGGCTACTGCACCATGTGCCAGCAGGAGAAGCGTAATCATTGCTAAGTAATTCCTTATCATCTTATTTGGCGTTTGCTATTGGCTTAATTGTTATCGTACGCAATGGCGATAGTTGTCCCATCAACTTCGTAAGTATTCCCTTTTTTGCGAATGGTCCTTCCGCTGGGAATCACCACAAGAAGGCGTGCTGACTTCGCGGGGATATCAAATTCTATTTCACCTGCGATGTCGGTTGCAATGGATTCATAGGTGAGCGCGTCAAAAAGATCTACACTGCTTCCAGCATCGTGATAAAACTTCACCCGCTTTTCCGTATCGTGAGGATTATAATAGAGGTAGCTGGGAAAGTCGTTGGGCTGATAAAAGTCGGTTGCGTTACAATCCAGCCGAAGAATCTGCTCCACGTTGGTCTTTTTCACGATAGCTCCAAAAATTCCTGATTGCGCCGAGCTGTACAAGCTGAACATGGATACTTCCGGCTGACCCTTCATCCATTTTGGTCCATCACCGAGTGATACCGGCGACACTCCTTTCAATTCGGCCTTGCCATAATCATCTGCTTTTCTGATCCCCTCATAGGCGATCACGTTCTTCGACAGATCTTTTTTTGCCGCAAGAAACTGATGCGAATCATCAATTTCATAAGGGTAGCAAAGTCTTGCGGCATTGGTAACGTTCAGCATCCATTTGCCCATAGCGCAGGCGTAACGGTTGTCATACTTCACCATCGGCACAAGCGGCCATGCCATTGCGAATGAGTTCATAAGAAATGCATACCCGCCGCCGTCGGTAATACTGCCCTGCAAACCATGAACATCGTACTCTCCCCAACGGGCAGAGATAACGCCCCACCCTGTTCTACCCGTGTTGCTCTTACAACCATCGAATGTCCAGTCGATCAGTTTTTTCACATCATAGCTCGATCCTGTCTCTGCGTTTAGCGCGGCTGCTGTGTACGCCGCAAATGGCATGAAGATCTCATAGAAGCGACTTTCTTTCTGATTTAACAAAGCTTCGAGCGACGATTGCGCGCCTTTCAGATATTTCTTATCGCCAAACTTTTTGTAAGCACAATACAATACATAAGCATGACCACCGGCTGCATCCTGTTGAAGAGGAATATTATTCTTCATTCCCTTCATCTGCGCGTAATCAAAATAAGAGTAATCGTAGTTTCCTTGAAGCACTGAGTCAGCCGTGTAAAATTGTTCAGCAATAATGTGCTGCAGGCTATCGGCGCGGGGAACGTTCGGGAAGAGATCACAGAGGCCGTAATACAGCACATTAGGAAATACGTCGTACCACCAGTCGCGTCCGTATCCTCCGCCCAGCATGGCAACCTTGGGGTTTGTATTGTTCATCATAATGTTCCATCCGTTATCGCGGTTGAAATAATTCTGAATCATCTTTACATAGTTGTTACCATTCTGATTGGTTTTGTCGATTCCCACCAGGCCTGCACCCAATATAGCGCCCATGGAATTGAGAGCCTCGTGAAACTCGGGATTCGCCTTGCCCTGGCGCACATCGCCAATAACAGTGAACATCCCGAATGTCGTCTGCGGAAAATTTCTCCTGGCACTGTCCATCCAGGTGAAGGGCAGGAAATCTCCTTTCAATTCTGTATTAAAAGCGTATTGATCGAAATTGTGCGCCTTCTCATACCAGTCGATGAGTTTGTAAGGCTGCGGGTGATCGGGCATCGTGCTGATGCGCTGTATGGTGATTTGCGCTGCTGGCCTCTTATGCTCGCAAGCCGTAACAATCAACATTACCAATACAAGTTCTATAAGGTTTTTCATGGATGCAGTTTGTTTGCTTCTTTGACTATATGTTTCGCCATGGGCAGGGAAGCAAGTTGCAGCACAGCGATTGTGATCAGAGAATATTTCAGCGCGAATGTTTCCGATACGTAGGTAGCAAGAACGATGAACAAACCCAGTCCAATGAAGCGGCCTACAAATAGTCCGAATTCATGGTTGAAGATGTAGGTGTATTCATTTCTGTTTTCAATCTTCGATACGACGTCGATCACCCGCATTTCAATCGGGAAATACGCAATGTCGTGCAGTGGCTGAAAGAACACCTTGCACAGGATGAACACGATGACACCGCTGGCTGAAAAAAGAATTCCGTTGGTCAGTGTACCGACAAGAAAGATTGCGAGCCCAATGGTAAGTATAAGAATGCGGTGCTTCGGGCCCGTCAGTCTTCCGAGAAGATACAACATAATCGCCGAGAGTACTCCGCTGACGGCCTGCACAAGTCCGAGTGAACTCTCGTTGCCTACCAGTCGCATGATGAGAATAGCTGGTGCAGTTACAAGATACCCCTGGGCCAAGCCTTTGAGCCCTGCCAGCACCAGCATCTTCCTCCACAATACGTGAAAGCTGAAGAACACAAATTCCTTTCTACGGGGATTGTCAAAACGCATGCGGAGAATTACTACGCTGGACAAAATGGTCAAACCAAAAACCACCATCGTCACTATCTGGTAGGCGCGTACGGTGTTTCCTGCCAACCAACCATCCGTCTCTGTTTTGCCGATGAACATCCCCACAAAGAATGGAACAATGATGAAGGTGATTGTATAAAAAAAGGTCTCAAGGCCGTAGTAATAGTTTCGGTTGTTGTCGTTTGTGGTCGACAGCGCCAGCAGGTCGCGGTTTGCCCAGAAAAATCCGAACGAACATCCCATCAAAATCCCCGCAATTCCTACGCCCGCCATTGAAAGGTTTTCCAGCGTCATCATCACAAGCATAGACAGGCCACTCAGCAACATCCCAAAACTATATAGATAAGACACGTTGACTTTTCTTAGCAGAAACCCATTAATCAGGAAGGTGAATGGAATTCCGGCATACACTGCAAGCTGGTATAGCGCCACGATCGTGGGATCGTCAGAGCTTCTCATGATGTAGGCGCCGACAAAAACTTCTATGACTGGAATCACAAACGCATAAATCAAATTGGTGATCAGCAGTGTGCGCATACCGATCGGCATGCTTTTAAAAAAATACCATTCGCGCAACGGACGACTCAGCCGCGCACCTGTATCGATTTGGTTGCCGACCTGGTTGGTTACGGAGATATCGTTCTTGCCGTGAATAAAACCCTGGGCTACGTTTTTCCTCATCTTTTCCAAATTGATTATTTCAGGGTTTCGAGAATTTGCCGGATAGAGAGGTCAGCGCCGCAGATCACCTCGTCGCTGGCGCCGTAATACATTTGAACAGTGTCTCCATTGACAATATGTCCATTGGTGAAAATCACATTGCCGAAGAACCCAGTCAGCTCGTAGTGAGCTTCCGGTTCGGCGATTGGTTTTTCGCTTCTCGCGAGCACTTTCGAAGGATCTTCAAGGTCGAGCAATAGGGCACCAAGGCAGTAACGATTTTTTTCGTCTGCACCGTGATAGATCTCGAGCCATCCTTCCGATGTTTTTATCGGGGCAGCACCTGCGCCAACGCGCGCGCTATCCCACATTCCCTTTCGGGAGGTCGCGATACACTGATGTTTTCCCCAATGAATCAGGTCAGGTGATTGAGCAATCCAGATGTAGTTGCCGCCAAGCTGGGGACTGCTTGGACGATGAAGCGCATAATATTTTCCGTCTATCTTGTCACCGAAGATTGCACAGTCCTTGTTGTGCGGGCCAAAGATCAGTCCTTTGCGGTCGAAATTTTTCCAGTCGCTGGTAGTGATCAATCCCACGCCTACGCCGAGGGACGATACGGCGGTGTAAGTGAGCTGATATTCTCCACCAATCTCTACTACACGGCAGTCTTCGATCCCATACGCCTCGTACATTCCTTCACCGAATAAGGTAGCATAGCCTTCCGGTTGACTAAAGCGCAAACCATCGTCGCTGCACACAAGGCGCAGGTGGGAGAGCGTTGTGAGGTAGTCATTACCTTTGTAGTTGATGACGCGAGGATCCGAGGAAACTAGGTCCTCGTCGTCCTTACTGAACGTATGGATCTCCATTTCACCGAACTCGTTATATACAGGAACGCTTACTTTTCCCTCCTCCTGCACCGGCATTTCCGCAACCCGGAGGAGCAGCCAGATTTTCCCTTCAAAACTGAAGGCCCCGGGGTTCAAAAGACACTCGATCCTCATTCCAGGCATGCTGGGCTTCAGATCGGAGGGCCTTAGAATAGGATTTTGGCGATAACGTTGCATGGGGCACTCTTTCTTGTTAAGTGATATCCTGTTGCGGATAATTCACCGGTAAACGATTGCAATATCCCATTTTAACCCTTTTCATCTGTCCGCCCCGTTGTATATTACGTCCACTGGAGTGGAATTTCAATCAGAGGAAATAATCGTGAGGACAAAAAACTAATACAGAGGACAGATTTGTGAAGGATGGCTGAAATGGATTGGCTAAATTTGTTTCACACGATTGAAAGGCATGCTGGGCTTACTTCTAACGGTGATCTTTAGTTTTAGCGCCACAGGTGAGCCCTCGCCATGGCCGTACCAGCATATCAGCAAAAAGGACGGCCTTTCCAACAGTGCAATCAACGCGATATATATAGACCGTAAGCAGTATGTGTGGTTTGGCACATGGGACGGACTGAACCGTTACGACGGCACCTCACTAAAGATTTATAAGCCTGACCTTTTTATCAAAGGAAGCATCAGCAACAATATTGTTAGGAACATTGTCGAAGACCGCCTTGGCAACCTTTGGATCCTTACACATAAAGGCATCAACCGCTACGAACGCAACAGCGACAGCTTCAAAAGTTATTTTAACAATCTTGAGGGCGTGCCATTCCTTGAATACAATATTAAGGTCTGCCTCGGATCAGACTCGCTGATCTGGGTGAATGTGATTGGCCAGGGTTTAAGCCGCTATAATGCAACGACAGACTCTTTCGTTAAAGTCACCATAGACGGCATCGACAGCGGCGGGCTGAAAGACGTGGCGGGGATGGGATCGTATAATGGAATGACCTATCTGCTGCATGACGGGGAGCTGGTCTCCGTGATCAACGGCCGTACCATCTATCGCAAGAAGATCTTGGACGACGAAGCATTCCGCCAGCATTACTTCTTTGCAATGAACGGAAAATATTTTCTCGCACTGTCAAACAATTCGCAACTATTGATCTACGACCTGTCTAACATCGAAGCGCCGCCTCAGACCTTAACCATTTCAAGATTCCCGTTGTCGTCGATCTCCGTTGACAGAAAAAATGAGGCCCTATGGATCGGAACGGAAGCAGGGCAAATTTATAAGATCACTTCCCTCGACGGAGAATTTGTCTCCACCGAGATGGCGGCGTATTTTCCGCTATTCTTGAAGTCACAAAGAAAGATTCTCAGCATTACGGAAACCGAACAAGATCTACTCTGGGTAGGAACAGACGGTGACGGGGTTTTCAAATTTCTTTCGAAGGAAAAGCCTTTCTATGCGATCGGACCAGCTTCGGAGAAAACAAGTATATCCAACAGCATTGTACGTGCTGTTTTTGAAGACAAAGATGGGACGGTGTATATTGGGACACGCAGCGGCGGACTCAATATCATCTCGGCCGATCAGCAAAGGGCAAAGGTTATCAGCACCGACGAAGGATTAAGCAATGCAACTGTATTGTCGATCGCCAAGGACAAAGAGGGCAACGTATGGATTGGAACGGATGGTGAAGGAATAGATATGCTGGAGGCGAAAACTCAGCGTCTGCTTCACTTTCCCCGTGACTTTAGCAACACGCCCAAGCTTACCTTCGGCAATATCTATGACATCTGTATTGATGTTTACGGAACGCTATGGCTGGGAACAAGCGGTTACGGGGTTGTTCAGCT